>DUCD01000064.1 GCA_012959985.1 Verrucomicrobiales bacterium
GAGCATGCGCTCATTGTCAATCTCCATGGGAAGCGGTTAAACTGGCTGGGAACCCATATCTCATCCATTTTGTTACAGACCTTCACCCAATTTTTTGGGATGCGATCCGTCTCGAACATAGTTCGACCAATGTTATAATCTGCATTGGAGGTGAGTGAAAAACCATTGGCGGGGTTATGTGATATGGCGATCCCACCCGTTAACTTGGAACATGACGATTGAAGCTTCAGTAGAGTGTCACGTTCCTTCTCTGGTAAACCGGAAACAAATTTTTCAGAGTATAGATTATTTTGATTTTTGATTCCAAGCTTGATCCTATCAGCCAGTGGAAGAACAAAATTAATA
This sequence comes from Verrucomicrobiales bacterium, assembly GCA_012959985.1. Taxonomy (GTDB): domain Bacteria; phylum Verrucomicrobiota; class Verrucomicrobiia; order Limisphaerales; family DUCD01; genus DUCD01. The sequence goes on from DUCD01000064.1 coordinate 346, forward strand.
GCCTCACTGGCATAACCACTTGGATTAAAAAAGGGACCCTTCCAACGAACTGGCAGGGTTGGAATTGAATAGGCAGGCTCCAAAGGGCTCATTCCACCCTCCGTTTCAATTTCAGTACGAGCGTTGACTGAAATTTCCTTGTCATCATTTTTCGTCATGGCATCAAAATCCTCCAATGCTTGTTGACTGGATCAAGATAGGGTTCTTGGTTTCCGATCAAAAGCATTGTACGAACACGAAAAGCAGAAGATGTACCAGAAACCACCCTCTCGGGAAAAGTGCTTTATGACGACCAAATCCCCCTGGAAGGTTTTTGTGCTGGGCAGTAAATGCCGACGGGAGATGGCAAATGTAGGCAATTCAGGCAAAAAAGCCCGGTTTCAGAGTCGATCGGTTGGCGTAACTATTCAACCGGCGTCCATGGTCCGTCCACCGATTCTGCCTCCTCCAATTGCCCTTGGTATTCGAGCACAATCAAAAACGGAGAGGAAAAGAGAGTGCGAATCGTATCGGCGCGATAGAATCCGGACATATCTTCACGGGAGATGATGATGACGAATTCCCGGGCAGGCAAAAGGAATCTGGACCGCCATTGAAAAAGATGACTGTCATCCTCACCTGTCGTCCAGATCGCGATGCAGGAAGGAATGAAAGCCAAACTCGTCCTCCCGCCGTTCGCGCCATGAATGGCCCTGTTCGGTTGCTTGCAACTGACTGAGAATGAAATACCTGCGATTGGTCACAAATCTCAACAGGTGTCTGACCGTGCCTTCGAATTCTTCAACTCCCCGTCCATTGCCGGACCCTCGTGTGACATAGGGACGGATCAGGCGATAGGCCGATGCGATACGTTTTCGAATCACACCTTCATCCCATACCTGATCAAGCAACTCATACATTGTTCGGCGATAGCGCTCTTTGCCCAATTCAGTCTGAACCAATGCTCGACTCAGAATGCCACCCTGTTGACGGAAGACATCCGACTCCAACTCTTCGAATAGTTGGTCGGCACCGTGAGGAAAAAACTCAAATTTTGCCGTTTCCGGATTGTTGTACATCCGGTAGTTATTGGTTTGGGTGTAACCGTCCCAATGGTTGACGATCTGCTCCAGAGCGATGAATCGTGTGAAACTGTCGAGATCGACTAAATCAGAAAATGATCGCCATGGATTATCGTCATCGGCCCTTTCTATGGACTTTGCAAGACGTCGAAGATCGCTGCGGTCTTCTAGACCCTGGTTACTGTCGAGATCCAATTCGCTCCACTGCATAACGTCACCGGGCCCTTCGTAAAGATTACCATTTGTATTTGCATACCACCGATCCAGAAAATCTTTTGTAACGGCCTCAATTTGCACATACAACCCGTAAGATTCCTTATTGACCGTCAAGGTCGCATAATTAACTCGAGGAGCCGGCACACCGGCATCACGGAAAAGACTGTAGCCAACCGACTCACGAATATAGCTCGGATCCTGCACCGCGTTGTTCAATATGATTCGGCGCAACCCGTGGAACCGCATGTCCTTGACAAACTGATTAAATTTCACGGTGAAGGCGGCTTTGGAATGACCATCCAGCATGCGAAAACTACCCCACCCACCTTTCAGTTTCACACCAACGTTTCGGTAGACTTCATCCCCTTCCCTAAAAGTCGCACGAACATAGTGTTTCGGTGATTCATGCAACTGCTCTATGGCACCATCAGAGAGTTCAAGATGATACTGACGCACTTGGGATGTCTCAAACATTTCGGCTCCGGAATCTTTTCCAACCGGAATCGTTCCGCCTAATGTCCTGATCACCGGTTTCGCCAAACTGCGGATCAATGAGCGGGCTTTGTCAGCCGATTCCGATTCGGGAGCGACCCTAACCACAAGCATCGCCAACATCCGCGATGAGGCTTTACTCTGATCTGCTAAGCCGATTGCCCGGTGGATAACATGTGGAACCAGCTCTTCGATGGATGGCCGATGCTCGTCTCGATCAGGTTCATCATGGTGCCCTTCGACCCAACGCTCAAACGGGCTCCGATGCTCTTCATCACGATCCGCACGATCATCAGGGTTATCACGGTCGTCCCCCGATTCATCACGTTCACTGCGCCAAAGAAGCCACCGCGCAAGTTCACTGGCTTCGGGATCGATTACCCGCAAGAACCGAATCTGACTTCGTATCTGATTCTGCTGGTGTGCAGCCTGCAGCGAACTTACCAGTTTGGTTTCGGCATCCTTGATGTCATTATGTAGGAGTTCAATCGGCAAACGATAACGATGGAGAATCTCACCCCAGTTTTTTTCAATCACCCTATCGTCGCTATTCAACAAATCCTTACGCAGGAGATGGGCAGCATCGTGATAAAGCTCCAGCTCGATCAAATTCCGAATATGTGCCAGTGCAGCCCCGGATCGATGGTTACTCTGCATCGCCTTGGCAATCTTTTCCTGAATTTCGTTGGCACTTCCCTGACGAACCTCCTCGACAGTAAGTCCCCATTCACTGAGAATATGGATCGATTCATTTCCGGGATCACTATCACGCGCCTGTGAAGCAATGGCCGCCAAAACCCGTGCAGCCTCATAACCAGCGCCTACTTGAGCCAGCAAGTGTGCTCCGTGAACCGCTTCCCCCATTCGGTGATGATCTTCCTCGGAATCATTCAAAAGGAGGTGCGGAAGTCTTTCATCAACCGCAGTATTACCCTGATGTACTGCACCATCGGCACGGGGCACCTCGGCAACAACCGACAAAGCGTCTCCACCCATTAATGCAGCAAATAGCAGCAGCAAGAGGGCCAAATGCAAACTCCCGGCACTAATTGCATTGATTCGTTTCCTCAGAAGTCGTTGAGCAATTACTTCTCCCGAACGACAATATCTATTTCTCATAGCTGAATAAACTTTGGCCTATTCCAACACATTTACTAGAAAAACACCAGCTGTGATAGGAATTGAATACTTCCAGTCGGATTAAGATTCCAGATAGCTAATCGCCGGTCTCAATCTGAGCGACCGGACGGAACCTGAATTTCACCCTCGGAATACAGCGTTTGAACAACACCATAACTTGAAATTCTGCTGGAAACAGCTATGGATCCAAGGCACGAGAAGGACGTATCTCCTCATGGGGATTCAACCGACGAGTAACGCCGCAAGCGGCATGACACCGCTCCGCCCCTTCGGCCAATGTCACTGACTTACGGCATTTACGAAAAACCAAAAACAGGAGATTCTAAAATGAATGGATCGTCGTCGATTCACCTAAAGGTTGGAGTTCACGCTTCAGCGTGTTTTCAAATCAGTTCCAGACACGCTGAAGCGTGAACTCCAACGGATACCCTGTTTCAGCATAAGTCAGTGACATTACCCCTTCGGGCTGAGGCGAAGTTATTTATGAGTGGTCACTTACCCATTTCAGGACAAATCCTTGCGTCTTTATCGTTAGATCTTTAGCATTGTGGAATCATCATTCAAAAAACCATGAAAACCCTAGAAACTTCTCAATCAAGAAGAACATTTATAGGCATCTCTGCCGCCTTAGCCGCCTCGGCCATGAGTCCGCGAATAGCTTTAACCGCTCCCCCCTCTAAGCCCAACTCCAAAATCAATGGAGTTCAAATCGGGACGATTACTTACAGTTATCGTTCTTTACCAAGCGATGCCGAGAGTCTACTGAAATACATTACCCAATGCGGTATCAGCACGATTGAACTGATGGGCAATCCGGTCGAACAATTCGCTGGTGCACCCACTCGCAGTCGGAGGAACAATAAAGATCTTCTCAATTGGCGACTCTCCACCTCAATGGAGAAATTTGAAGAACTCCGAAAAATGTATACGGAGGCAGGCGTTGACATTCACGTTGTTAAATTCGGAGACATCGGGAATCCGGACATGCCCGATGCTCAAATTGAGTATTACTTCAACGTGGCCAAGGCCCTGGGTGCCAAAGGCATCACCCGTGAACTCTCCGAAAAGGCTGCCAAACGGCTAGGGCCTTTGGCTGATAAACATCAAATTATGATTGGATTCCATAATCACACTCAAATACGCCCCACCACTTACGACGGTGATTTCCTCTCTTATGGCAAGCACCTCGGAATCAACCTCGATGTGGGCCACTACGTTGCCGGCACTAACGAATCCCCCATTCCTTTTATCGAAAAACATCACGAGCGCATTCTCAGCCTCCATGTAAAGGACCGCAGAATTAATCAAGGATCCAACATGCCGTTCGGCCAGGGAGACACTCCGATTGCACTACTGCTCCAGTATATGAAACGCAACAAACTGACCTTTCCTGCCGACATTGAATTGGAATACAAAGTGCCCAAGGACTCCGATGCGGTCAAGGAGGTCATCAAATGTGTGGATTTCTGCAAACGGTGCTTGGCGTAATCTCCCTAAATATTACTGAAGTGTATTCATTTTATCCCAAGACTGAAATCTGTAACGCCATTGAGAGAGATGGTGTGTTTGAGAAATATTTTGTATTTCATGTAACATAACTGAAATAACACTCATTGTTCAAATTCTGAACAAAATTGGGTTAGAGATTTAGCAACCGAAGAATCATAGTGAAATATTGTAAATCGAAAAGGACTTAAGCTGCCATGAAAAGGATTGAAACCAAGACAACAAAAAACAGCGATCAGATCACACGACGTGGATTCCTTAAATCCACCGCAGCCGGAACGGGTTTCCTGATTCTTCCCAGCGGCACACGTCTCGGAGCTCAGGCTGCCGGCAATAAACTCAATATCGCCCTTATCGGTTCCTACGGTCGCGGCAGAGCCCATTACAGATCGATCAACACCCAGAACGTTGTCGCCCTCTGTGACGTCGATGAAGAACACATTGCCATTGCGGCTAAAGAAATGGACCTGCCAAAAGCGAAGCAATACGTGGATTGGCGCAAATGCCTCGAACAAAAGGATCTGGATGCCGTCGTCATCTGCACAACGGATCACACTCACTCCTTCGTCTCGAACTGGGCTATGAACCGCGGACTCCACGTCTATTGCGAGAAACCCCTAGCCAACACTGTCAAGGAAGCCCGGATCGTCCGCGAAAAGTATCTGAGTCTCAAAAACAAGATCGCCACACAAGTCGGCACACAGCGGCACGCTCAGGAGAATTTCAACCGGGTAAGAGAACTCATCAAAGATGGTGCCATCGGCGACCTGACCGACGTCTACGCCTGGGGAAACCGTCAGATTCCCAAACCCGGTTACCTTCCGGCTCTGGGGACACCGCCCAAAACTCTCCATTATGACTTGTGGCTTGGACCTGCGCCCTTCCATCCTTACAACCCAGGTTACTTCGATGCCAATCCCGGTGCCGGCTGCCTCAAGTGGAACATGTACTGGGACTTCGGCGCCGGCCAAATCGGCGACATGGGTAGCCACACCATTGATCTTGCATGGAACGCCATCGATGCCGAATTGCCCACCACTGCGAAAGCAGTAGGTGACGCGTACAATCCCGAAGTCACTCCCGTCGAGATGCACAGTTCCTTCGATTTTCCCGCCAATGACTGGCGTGGTGAAATTCGTCTCAACTGGTATCAAGGTGGTGCCATGCCGCGCTCTCCCAAGTCCTATGTCGATTTGAATAAGATTGGCCATGGTGCTATGTTCAAAGGCAGCAAGGGTTTTCTCATCGCAGATTTCGGATCCCGACTCATCATCCCTTTCGGTAACGACGCCGACATGAGCTACTATCAACCCCGCGCTGAAGACAAGATGATCCCCCCCCTTGGCCACTTTCAGGAACAATGGATCAAGGCCTGCAAAGGTGACCTCAAAACCTCCTGCGACTTCGAATACGGTTGCAATGTCATCGAGACCATGCTCCTGGGCCTCGTCGCCTACCGTGCTGGAAAAAAACTCGATTACGATGGAGTCAAAGGTCAAGTCACCAACAATACCGAAGCGGACGCCCTGCTCACCAAGAAATATCGCAAGGGCTGGACCATCAATGGCTAAATCCTGATAGGAGAAATTAACACCTTACCGACATTCTAAAGCCTTGGATGAATGAACCCGTGGGTCATGGGCGACATTCTCTCTTGGACTCACTACATCATTCTTCGACACCGTGGGTGCGATTAAAAATGCGGGGATATAGGTACTGAACTCAGTAAAATGGCTAAATCGAGAGATCGAATTGCCAATTTGAAATCCCCATTGTTTAAGGCCGTTGTACCTGAAGCTGGCCGCGCTGAGGCCGGAATATGCAAGAAACGCGTGCAGATTTCAATGATCCGGGGTCGACGCCCCCAGCTTCAGGGGGTACGTATTTCTTCGTTTTTACCTTAGCCTATTGGCA
>DUCD01000065.1 GCA_012959985.1 Verrucomicrobiales bacterium
CAAGCATGAGGTTAGACTCTTCGACAAGAATCATCTCTTTTCTTGCGGCGTTCCATGCCACCGTCGGAACAATCACTCCGATAGCAATGAGAAGGAGGATAATCATGACCCAGCTTGATGACCGTAATAGGAAAACGCTTGGGCCAGGGAAATGTATACTTGTGCTGACGTCTCACGGGATCGGGGGCGAACGCTTGTCCGTGGCTCGATTTTGATTCGTCTCTTCCAACGGTTTCAACCTGTGTCCTCAGTTCTGATGCGCTTTGTTGCCGTTGTTTTCGATCTTTTTCCAAGGCTCGAAGCACGATTTCGTCAAGTTCCGAACTCGTCATGGATTTACTTGAGGGAAGCTCGAATCGGCCGAGGGGAAGTTCCCCAGTCAGGAGTTCGTAAAAGACGCCGCCGAGAGAATAGATATCCGCTCGATGGTCCACACTTGAAGGCTGTTCCACCTGTTCCGGAGCCATGTAATGCGGTGTGCCCAGTTGGGCGCCTGTTGCCGTCAATCCCATGTTGGAAGATCCTTCACCTACCATCTTGGCAATTCCGAAATCGACAATTTTCACACGACCTTTGATGTCCAACAAAATGTTTTCCGGTTTAATGTCCCGATGCAATACCCCCTCGTCGTGTGCAAATTGGAGGGCCTCGCAAATCGGCGGCACGATTGCCAACGTCTGTTCCGGAGTGAGACGACTCTCTCGCATCGCTTGGCGAAGATTGACCCCATTCACATATTCCATCATCAAAAAGAAGAACCCCCCTGCCTGTCCGAAGTCAAAAATGCTGAAAATATTCGGATGATTAAATTTCGCCAACATTTTGCCTTCCCTGCCAAACCGCTCGGCGAATGCCGGATCTTCAGCCAGTTTTTCAGGGAGAATCTTCAGGGCCACAGATCGGTCCAGGTTGGTTTGTTTTGCTTGGTAAACGAATCCCATGCCGCCTTGACCGATGAGTTGGAGGTTTTCAAGCTGCGGAAATGCCTCTGCCAAACGCCCGGGATCAGGGGCAATATGCTGGGATTTATTCGATTCGCCCTCCTCTGTAAGGGTTGCAGCATCAGCCAGCACGCACCTGGGGCAAAGTCCATGGGAAGCTTCTTCAGGAATGAGTGCGTCGCATTTCGGGCAGTTTATTAACGATTTTTCGTTCATACACCCTTTCCTTCGACATTGCCAAGCCGAGGTTACCGAATAATCTGTTTCTTCCAATTATTCAAAGATAATATCGGTTGAAGCTCCGAATTGAGGGGGGATCGGGAAGGTTGCCAAAGCTGGATTGTCATCGGTCTTCATCTGCCAGTTTCCCTGGAGATCGATTTTTGTTTTTGTCTTTGAATTGGAAATAGTCATCGATCCTTCCGGTGAAAATCCTTGAGATTCGGGAATCCGGATTGCCAGAAGATTCAGTTTTCCGGGCTCGACCCATTCAGGGGGAATCATGGCAGAGGAAAGACGGTTTCCATTGAAATGGATGTCGGCACCCGAGGCGGTAAGATCCAGTCTCAAGTCCTGGTTCTTCCAGTTTTCCGGAATCAGAATCAGGCAACGAAACCAACGTGTTGGAAGGTTTCCTTCAAACGAGGCATCTGCTGAATTCTTCACTGATTCGGTTGTGCTGATGTGGCATGCTTGCCAGAATCCTTCAACTTCAGGTTTATTTGCAATTGAAATTTCTGGAATGTGCCGGTTGGCTGCCCAGTAGACTGCATTGCGCAGTAAGGTCCGGAAATCCGTCCACTTGAAGTCGTTTGGATGACCTAGCGAAGTGTAGAAGGAACGTCCTCCGTCAGCCCGGGTAAAGGACCAGGAAACGGGTTCTTCCGGTTGCCTGCCTTCAACCCGGCCGGTCATCAGGATGGTGGCAGATTCGGAAACCGGAGATGTTTTGTAGAGCGATGATTGAACCGATGATTCATTAGGGCTCTTCAATCCGGTCAGAATGGGATGCCATGAATTTTTCTGATTGATACGAACCAAGGTCCTGGGCTTGCCTGGGCCATTGTTCCCGTGATGATTATGATAGTTTCCACCCAATACATCCGCATCAAACTGTTCCCAGATATCGTGTCCTGTTTTCACTTCGGCACCGCGGATATCGAAGGCATGGCTGGCGGTTCGAATCCCGATGACAGATCGGCCGGTTGCTACAAAGTTTCGGATTCGATTCAGTTGGTTCTCGGGAATGGCGCGGCGACGTACGCTGACCAATAAAAGGTCGGCTTGCTCGAGGATTTCCAATCCGGGTAAATGGTTGCGATCGGTCTCGTCGGCATAGATATAACTGATTCTGAAATCTTTCTGAAGTTCGGTTGACGCAAATTCAGGTAGGGTTTCGAGGGTCAGATATTCCTGTTCGGCCATCAGGATAACCAGGTGCGGTCTTAGGTCATTTTTAAATCGGAACGGTTTACCTCCGATGAGTTGATCACTGGTGATCGTGGGGCAGACATGTCTTTCGATGTGATCCACGATTAGATCGATTCCGCTGAAGTGACTGATGTAGGGCCACCGGGCAGGATTATACATGATGTCGGTCATGTCACGCATGAGCACGGTATTCAATCCGTTGCGAACCATTTGACGCAGTCCGAAGGGTCGGCCGAGCACGCACATATTGGTATGCACCCCCACCAGAATGACATTCTCGATGGATTCGTTTCTCAATATATTCCAGACGAGGTCGCCTTCGGAACAGATGAAGTCATCCTTCTGAATCTTCAGCACATCCGTTTGTTTGATCCATGGCGTTCCAGGGTTTCGGCCCATTCTTTTTAGATGACCTGCCCATTGAGCATGTTCCACCAGGTCGTCATCTTCGCCTCCGTCGGATTGATCAATCGGATAGACAGCGGATTCCTCTCCGGGGATACGATGGCACCATGAGGCGATGTCCACAGGAGGATTTTCAGCTACGGGTGTTTTCAGTGCATTTCGTCTGGCTGGATGTTCCTTATAGTAGTCCATGCAATCACTTGGAGAATGAATGATGGTCGTTCCCCATTGACGAGCCGTTTGCAGGACCTCGTTAAGTCGCGGTGCAAATTCCTTTAATCGGCGCACGGCATTGACGGAGTGGTGGGCATCCCACATGTCACAGATAATGATGGCCGTTTTTTCAGGATTCCACGTTTTCTCTCTAAAGGTCTGGTGAAAGCGATTGCTGTCTTTTGAAGTTTCGTGGCTTTGCCTGAGTTTCAGGTGAAGCATTTTCTTTTCAGAGTTTGAAGGTGTATTAGGCTGTTGCAATGATTCTGCCCGCATCGGTTGGAAGTTTCCGGGGTAAGTCAGAAACCCGGATACCAGAATGAGATAGAATTTATAGCTCATGATTGAGGTTGGTTTATTGGTCGGCAGTTTCTTTGCGTTTTTCCATTTTAGAAAGACGACGCTCAAGGTCTTTGATTGTTCTCCGCATTTCCGGCAGAGATTTGATGGCCAGATAGGAAGGGATGGCTTTCTTAATATCGAAAGCAGGAGTGCCAAAAACGATGGAACCGTCCTTCAATCCGGTATGAACTCCCGATTTTGCGGCGATCCCAACACCATTTCCGATTTCTATATGCCCTTTTATACCCGCCTGTCCACCTATCTGGCAGTAACTTCCCATTTTAACGGAGCCGGCCACACCGGCCTGTGCCACCACCAGGCAACCGTCGCCGATCTTGGTGCCATGGCCGATTGCGACCAAGTCGCCGATCTTACTGCCTTTTCCTATTACGGTGTTTTCCATCGCCCCCCGTTCGATGCCGCAGCAGGATCCGATTTCCACATCGTCTTCCAGAACGGTTTTACCGATATGTGGAATCTTGTGATGCACCCCCTTGTGGGTCGCAAATCCGAACCCGTCTTCTCCGATCACGGCATTGGCTTGCACAATGACCCGGTTCCCCAGGCTGCAATCGTCATATATTGTGACGTTCGGATACAAAATACAGTCATCTCCCAACACGGTATTCGGACCAATGAATACATTCGGGTACAGGATGCACCGGTCACCGATTTTGACGTGGTTGCTGAGAGTGACAAAATCTCCAATGTGACAATCCTTTCCAAGGGTTGCGTCTGGAGCAATGGAAGATTTGTCGCTGACGGTAGCGTGAGGTTGTGGACGATGACCGTGCAGTTCTATAACAAGTTGGGTGAAAGCGAAATAGGGGTCGGCTATGACAATTTGTGCGGTGGATGAGTTGGGGTATTCCTTTTTTACAAAAACAACAGTGGCATTAGTGGTTTCCAGAAAGCGGGAATATCGGGAATTAGCCAGAAAACTCACCTGACCCGCCTTGGCTTCGTCGAGCGACGCCGTGGAATGAATATCCCCGTTGGTCTGACCAACGAGCCGCCCCCCCGTTTTTTTGAGGATTTCCTGGATGGTGATCGCCCTTTTTTCTGATGCCATAAAGCTGAGGGAGCCTGTCACACTGGTTGGAAAAGGTCGAAGCAAAAGCGGGCTAGTTTTGACCGTTGAGGTATCTCTTCGATTTCTTAAAAGGAATCGGGGTTGGGGCATTTTCATAAACTAGCTATATGAGTTTTTCTGAAACGTGCTCTTTTTTTGTTGTCAAATTGGAGGTAACCCGGTGTAATTACAGCGTCCCAAGAAACTTTAACCGGATTATATATGAAAAAATTGCAATCTTCATTCTGCCGAAAGGCCGGATTGGATTTATTCAGAAGAATACCTGGATTTACTCTAATTGAATTACTGGTGGTTATCGCGATCATCGCCATACTCGCCGGCATGCTTTTGCCCAGTTTGAGCAAAGCGAAAAGCCGGGCTAAGGGGGCACACTGTCGATCCAATCTCAGGCAATGGGGTGTGATCTGGTTGATTTATGCTGATGACAATGATAATTCATTCAGTGCCGGCAACGGGGTCGGTTGGGCGCGTGGAGAATGGGTGAAGGCATTGAGGGATCATTACGATAAAAAGCCCCAACTTCTGCTCTGTCCGGTTGCGACACTGCGGCGGGGTCCTGGATCCAGGGAGATCAGAGTCCCGGTGGATGATCGAAGAGCCGTAGCATGGGGAGGGCCTAATACTGCTTATGATTTCCCTTTGAATGACCCGAATGCCTTTACGACCAGGCGTGGGCAATCGAAACGACTTCTCAGCAGTTACGGGATCAATAACTGGGTTTATGACGTGCCGGCTGGAGTGTCTTCGCTTCAGGGCCGTAATACCTCATGGAACTGGAGGACTTTTGATGTTCCCCAACCCTCTGTAACCCCGTTATTCCTGGATGCCATGTGGCGGGGTGGGGGACCCTTCCATACCGATCGACCGCCTCGCTTCAATGGCGAATGGGCAGGGTACGGGGCCGAGTCGCACCACTTTGCCGTTGCGCGGCATGGCAAAGGAGTGCATGTGCTTTCTTTTGACAGTTCTGTTGTTTCAAAAAGAGCCCGCGATTTATGGACCATTCCATGGCACCGGGAATACGACCTCAGCTATGCCAACCGACGAGGTAATTTCTTCCCCGCTTGGATGCAGTAGATTCCGAAAGAGATCGCTGTAATCAGGGGGGAGACTAATCATCCGAATCAAATGGCGGTACAGCGAGATCTGTCCGGATCTTCGGCACGCTGAGGCAGCATGCCCTGCCTTTGCGACCCATTGACGCTAACCTGCCCGCTATTTATTGGATTTGGTGCTTGCCATTGCCGTCAAGAGAATGCTTGCGACCAACATTAATCCACCGACAGGGACCAGTAGGATTCCCAGTCCGGGATCGCCGTCGTAAATAGTTACACCGCCCAGGAAAAATCCACCCGGCATCAGGATGGATGCCCCGATCAGACAGCGGGAGGCAAGTCTCCGATTGGTTGGTTTCCAATTTGAAAATGACGGGAGGCTCAGACTGAAGACGATATTGATGATTGCCATCAATGTTCCGTGTGAATGGGACAGGGTCCACATCAATCTGCGGGTCTCAACAGATACACTTAAGTAACCGCTGACTTTTAAACCGTGCAGGATTTCCAGAACCAGGCCCCCTGATAGAAAAACGAGCAGAGCCCACCAGCCGAATTTCCGGTTCAGGTGCGCATCATCAGTCTGACTTGGAATGTTTTTTTCTTTCATGGAATTTTTTTATTCGATTAAAAACATGGATCGATTGTCACGATCTTTCATGAGGCGTTGAATTTCCTCATCAGGTATATCTGTCCCTGGGTTGATCAAGACCGCTGGATTGAATTTGGATTCCGGTTCAGACTTTGCCATTAACTGAATCCAACGCGCCCGTGCATTTCGGCGAGCCAATTCCAATGCTTCCGGTGAAGCGATGTAATCGTATTCGAAATTTTCAAAATTTGGAATGGATTTCAAGGCTTGGTAAGCGATGAACCTAACTATCGAATAAGGATCTACCAGCAGTTCGGCGAGGAGGGGAGCCATCCAATCCTGTCCCGATGTCTGGATGGCAGCGCTCGATGACATGCTGTATGCGCTGAGAACCCTTTGCCCGGCGTCGCCTTTGAGCAATCCTATGAGCGTTGAAGAAATCTTTTTCTGATCTTCGGATAAATCCGTAGTAGAAATTCCATACCAGGATTCGAGATGATTTGCCGTCCACTTAAGTGATTGATCCAGATGGCACAGATTGCAGGCATTGGGGCGACCGGTTGCGACGGTAGCCTCGACTGAGGG
>DUCD01000066.1 GCA_012959985.1 Verrucomicrobiales bacterium
CGAATGGTATCGCCAATCCCATCGCAAAGAAGTGATCCAATCCCAATGGCACTCTTGATACGGCCATCTTCCCCTTCCCCGGCCTCGGTTACTCCAAGATGAACTGGGTAATTCCAATCTTCTCCCAATTCATTCAATCGATTCACCAGCAATCGGTAGCATTCGATCATGACCTTTGGATTGCTGGATTTCATGGAAAACACAAAATTATGGTAATCATTTTTCCGGGCAATCCGGGCAAATTCCAAGGCGCTTTCCACCATTCCCAGTGGGGTATCTCCAAAACGGTTCATGATACGGTCACTCAGCGAACCGTGATTCGTGCCGATACGCATGGCCCGATTCAATTCTTTACAAATCTTTATCAGCGGTGTGAATTTGGTCTCAATCCGGCTTAGCTCATCTGAGTATTCCTGATCACTGTATTCTTTAACCTGAAATTTTTTGGAGTCCGCGTAGTTACCTGGATTGATTCGGATTTTTTCCACCCAACGGGCTGCTTCCAAGGCTGCATCCGGTTTGAAATGGATATCGGCCACTACGGGAACAAGGCACCGTCTGTTGCGCAGTTCGGCAACGATGTTTTCCAGATTTCGGGCATGCCGGACAGTTTGAGCCGTGATCCGAATGATTTGACAGCCGACCTTTGCCAAATCAAGAGATTCCTTAACGCATGTTTCTGTGTCGAGCGTATCGGAAGTAAGCATCGACTGATTTACAATAGGATGATTTCCTCCGATGATGATACCGCCATTGCGAAGATCACCGACGGTTACTTCCCGGGTTTTTCTTTTTGAGTAGGAATAAGAAGAGTGACAATAGGACATTGTTTTCCTTTTTGGAGTAACTAAATCCAATAAATTAAGGTCACCACTAAAATGCTATCGAAGCTCACACATCGCTCATAAACTCCATCATTGGGAGGCTGGATTCGTAGCTTCTGATTTGGGTGAAAACTGAATTGTCTGTCCTTCGGAAGCATTGGAGCTTCTTCCCCAGGAAATATCCTGAACATCAAAGAAGGTTACATAAAGCATATAGCCGATGAGCAGAGCGGCGAATCCACTTTGAACAAACTGGAGAATTCTAATGTTAAGAGGTTTGCGTCGGATCGCTTCCAGAACAGCAAGAGTGATATGACCTCCATCCAGTACCGGGATCGGCAGCATGTTGAGGATAGCCAGGTTGACATTGAGGATCACACTGAACCAGATCGCCAAGCGCCAGCCCTGTTCGCTTTCAAAAAGTAAGTAATAGATCCTCATAATACCTACCGGACCGCTGAGATGTTGCGCTTTGATGTCAGATTCAGGGGAGAACAAAGCACCTAAAGTGCTGACAAGTGTGTCTATGCTGCCTTTCACCTGCTCCCATGGTCCGGGGTATTCCAAATCCATGACCCCGCTGTTATCCCACAGAATTCCAATCATTGGGCCGCGTGCTTCTTCAGGATAGCTGTCCGGATAAGTAGGAATTTCCGGGGTCATGGTCAAATGAATCGATTCCCCCTTGCGGGTCACTTCCAACTCGAGCGGTTTCTCTCCATTTTCCCTGATAATGTCACTCAGGGTAATGCGGTGAAGTATGGGCTGATCTCCAGCCTTGACGATTAAATCATTTGGCTGAAGTCCAGCCACCTGGGCCGGGCTATCCTCAAGGATTCTGGCAACCATGGGTGTCTGGTAGGGGCGAATCTGGATCTGTCGAGTTTGAGCGCGTTGCCAACCTTTGGTCTCGGGAACGATCGGTTTAGGATTTACCGTGAGAATCTCCCCTGCCCGATCCAGCTTGATTGAGATGGTTTCTCCAACGCTACTGGCGATTCTCCAGGAAACACTGTCTCCCATTCCTCCGAACTTCGTTACCGGTGATCCGTCGATTTCAAGAATTCGATCTCCGGGAAGAATACCCACTTCCGCAGCCGGTGATCCTTCCTGGACATACCCGATAATCGTAGTCGTTTCGGATTCACTGATGGGACGTCCAATTTGCCAAACAACGACGGCGAAAAAAAGTGCCAGGCCCAGACTGAAAAGTGGTCCGGCGACAGCAACGATGATTTTGTCCAGTGGGGAGATGGGAGGAAGCTCTTCGGTCTCGCCGGAAGCGTCCGTTCCTTCGATCATTTCCATGGGAGCCAGTTGAGGTAAGGCCACGAATCCACCAGCTGGAATGGATCCCAGAGAATAATGGACGCCTTTGTATTCTTTTTCCCAGAGTGGTTTGCCAAACCACACTCCGAAACGATCGATTTTGAGTTTACGCCATTTTGCCGCCAGAAAATGCCCCAGCTCGTGGACAATGATGATCACATTGAACAGAACGACTACTTCGATCAGAATTATTAAAACTTTCAATATACTCATGAAATCAAACAGATAACCGATATCGGTCAATAATAAGGCGTTAGTCTACACTGGAACTTAGGATTTGGCAATATTCCGGAATGATTATGAAATCAATTCAGAGGCTTTGCGTCGAGCCCAGGCATCCGCCTCAAGAATTTGGTCCAGATCCGTATCATCCAGTATTTTATGATGATTCATTACATCCTCCACCAGTTCGGGAATACGGATGAAACGTATCTTATTCTCCACAAACGCTTGGACGGCTATTTCGTTGGCGGCATTCAGGACCGCCGGCAGGGTGCCACACTGCGTTCCGGCCCTACGGGCAAGGTCCATAGCTGGAAATCTCACTAGATCCGGATCTTCAAATGTCAAATTTCCGTAATCCGATAGACGGGTTTGCACACGGTCGCTTTCGATCCGATCCGGATACGTCAAAGCGTATTGGATAGGAAGACACATATCCGGTCGGGAAAGCTGTGCGACAAGGGAACCATCAACAAATTCCACCAGAGAATGGATGACACTCTGTGGATGCACAACGACTTTCACCTGATCCATCTTTAAGCCGAACAGCCATTTGGCTTCGATCATTTCAAGCCCCTTATTGAACATTGTGGCAGAATCGATGGTGATCTTGGGCCCCATGTCCCATGATGGATGTTTCAGTGCATCTTGAAGAGTAATGTTCGGGAATGCCTCTTTGGGCAATGTCCGGAACGGTCCCCCGGATGCGGTGAGACAAATGTTCCTTACCGATTCTATGGAGTTTCCTTCAAGACATTGGAAAATGGCCGAATGTTCACTGTCGACTGCCAGCACATTGACACCATGACGCTTGGCTTCCTCCATGACGATTCGTCCCGCCATCACCAGAATCTCTTTTGATGCGATGGCGATGTCTTTGCCCGCACGGATAGCGGCCAACGCCGGTTGCAGCCCGGCGGTGCCGACGATGGCAATCAGGACCAAGTCCGCCTCAGGCAGAGTGGATAATTCAATTAATCCTTCATTGCCGTACGCAATATCGACGGAATCAGGCAAACATCTTTTGAGCTCATCCCGTTGACTTGCGTCATGAATACATATGGCTGTGGGCTTGTATTTGAGAGCCTGCTGTTTCAATTCTTCGCCCCGAGTACCTGCCGCCAATCCGACTAAGCGAATTCGGGGAGCCAGATCGTCTACCACTTTGAGAGTGCTTTGACCGATGGAACCGGTACTGCCCAGCAATACAACATTCTTGACTGAAGATGAAGGTTTGCTTGAGGAATTCATATAATCAAGAAGCGGTTTGAATGAACACTTTGATGTAAAGGTACATGAACGGGGCATTGAACAGGAGACTGTCCAACAGATCGAGCATGCCACCAATTCCAGGGAGGAAATTCCCGGAATCCTTGAGCTGTGCTTCCCGCTTGAACAAAGATTCCACCAAGTCGCCCAGGACCGCCAGCATACTGAGCGGAATCGCTAATGCAGTAGCATGGAATAGGGTCATTCCAGGCATATGTTCGCCGAATAAGTAAATAAACAGGATTCCGATGGAAGTGGAAATGATCACGGCACCGAAAAACCCTTCCCATGTTTTTCCGGGGCTTAACCGGGGAATCATTTTATGTTTACCGATCAAGGATCCTGTTAGGTAGGCTCCAACATCACTGAATTTGGTAATCAGGATGAAGAATACGACGTAGAAGGCACCGGCATCTCCAGTCAAGATATAAATTTTAGGGATAAAACTGAACAGAAAAGGAACATAAAGGATGGCCATGATATTGACCGCCGCGGCCATAAACCGTTTCCCCTTTGTCACCCGTGTGGAAAAAACCACGGAAGTAAAGACCAGCAAGCAGGAAAATGCTACCAGGGTATAATTGTCGAAGGTGGATAAGATCGATTCCTTTGAGAGCACCAAAGCCAGCAAAGGAAAACCCGTAATCAGAACTGTGCCAGACAAAACAGCAGGTCGGGTTGTTTCCAAACCCTGACGTTCCGCCATATTTAGAAACTCCAATACTCCCAGAACACACAGACCAATACTGACCCCCAGAAACATGAAATCGGAGATGAATTTTCCACCGGCAAACAGCCCTAGTAGAACCACCGACCACACGACTATCGAACTGATGGTTCTGCTCAGGAAAATCTTGAGTTTTGTCGGTTTTTCAGAATTTGCTGAATCCGTCATAATAGAGTGGATCAAATCCGATTTAGATCACAAACGACCAAACCGGCGGTGTCTCTGGGTGTATTCTTCCAGAGCTTTATAGAACTGCGGTTTGCGGAAATCCGGCCAGAGGGTATCCGTCACAACCAGTTCCGCATAGGAGATCTGCCATAATAAAAAGTTACTTACCCGCATTTCCCCACTGGTTCGAATCAGAAGATCCGGATCCGGCCAATTTCGGGTATAAAGATGTTGCGTCACTACCTGCTCGTTGATTTCTTCAGGTTCCAGGATTCCTTTCCTTACTTTGCCGGCAATGGATCGAACGGCTTCCACGATTTCCGTTCTACCCCCATAGCTCAAGGCAAGGATCAAGGTTAAGCCGTTATTGCTGGAAAGAGCCTCCTGGGTAGCTTTCAATTGTTCCTGGACAAATTCAGGCAGACGGTAAATTTGTCCAATGACTTCGAGCCGTACATTGCTGCGATTGAGTTCCTTGATTTCGTTTTTGAGATACCGGGCCAGGTATTTCATCAAGGTATCGACTTCATTTTTAGGTCGATTCCAATTTTCCACTGAAAATGCGTAAAGTGTGAGGTATTGAATTCCCAATTCTCCGGCAGTTCTCACTGCGGCCCTGACAGAATCCACTCCCCTACGGTGCCCTTGAATCCGTGGGTAATTCCTCTTCTTTGCCCAGCGTCCGTTCCCATCCATGATGATCGCTACATGCGTCGGAATCAATTCTTTAGCACGGTTACTGAGATGAGCAGATTGGGAAGCCATGATTTACAAGTTGGCGGCGGGTCCTGATCTACATGAAAACAATAAGCATTGATTCATCGCTTAATGAAAAGCGTTTCTTCACGGGAAGGGCCGATACTGACAATTCCGATACGGGCATTCACGGTTTTAGAAACGGCTTTCAGGAATGATCGGGCTTTCGGAGGAAGATCTTCCCATGATCTGGCTCTCTGAGTGGAACATAACCATCCGGGGAACTCACGGTATACCGGTTTTGAACGTGCAAGAATATCTGGATTGTTCGGTACGCTGGTATAGGTTTTTCGACCTACCTTGTAGGAAGTTGCAAGTTTGATGGTTGCACATCCGTCTAAACCATCCAGATTGGTGATTGCCAATTCGGTGATTCCGTTGATGCGTATCGACTGGCCGGCCATGACTGCATCCAGCCATCCACAGCGCCTTGGCCGCCCGGTCGTAGCTCCAAACTCTCTTCCCATATGATGAAGCCGCTCGGATAATTCATCGTTCTCCGTAGGGAAAGGACCTCCCCCGACCCGGGTTGTGTAAGCCTTCAGCACTCCGACGACGTGATCCATAGCCGTCGGAGGAACTCCCGATCCAGTGCAGGCCCCCCCTGAGGTTGTATTGGACGAAGTGACGAAGGGATAGGTGCCATGGTCGATATCGAGATACGATCCCTGGGCTCCCTCGAACAGGATCCTACCACCCTTCTTAATTTCCTGATGAACCAAGTCAACCGTATCCGTTACATAGGGTTTAAGTTTCGCAGCTGCTTCAAGGATTTGTTGCCGAATTGTGGACAGAGAAACGGGGGCTTGCCTGTGGCTTTTTAACAGGGTGTTGTATTCTCTGACTTTAGACCGCAGGGTTTTCTCAAAATATTCGGAACGGTAAAGATCCTGAACCCGCATGCCGGTCCGGTTGATCTTATCCGCATAAGCCGGTCCGATTCCCCGTTTAGTCGTCCCAATCCTACTTCGACCTTTTCCGGCCTCGACGGCGCTATCCAGAGCACGATGGTAAGGAAATACAAGATGGGCAATATCGCTGATGAACAACTTCCCCTTCACCCTGATTTTGTGTTTTTGAAGCTTACTTATTTCATCGCACAATCCGATGGGATCCAGCGCCACTCCATTGCCAATAATGCATTGGGTATCGGGTCTCAGTATACCTGAAGGAATAAGGTGAAGGACAAATTTCTTGTCGCCTAAATAGACTGTATGGCCGGCATTGTTCCCACCCTGAGCCCGCACGACCATGTCTGCGTTCTCAGTTAATACGTCAATGATTTTCCCCTTACCTTCATCCC
>DUCD01000067.1:0-908 GCA_012959985.1 Verrucomicrobiales bacterium
GCATTCCTTATGGAGATGTAGGGCTACGCATGGTCCGGCGGAGCTTCGTAGCTCCACTTTATGCGCTCCACAGGCACTATTCTGAATCCACCTGGGCTCACAAAGACGCCAATGAGGTGCGGTGCTAATGATCTACAGCCGCGGCGATAACATCCTGCGGCATTTAACAAAGACCTAACCCCATACGCTAGAGCAGACGTCCTACGGCGATAATACCCTGCAGTGACAGCACGGGCCGCGGCGATAGCATCCTGAATGGCATAGTTGATGCCCACCCCGCCAACCGGCGACATGATATGCGCCGCATCTCCGATCAAGAGCAATCCTTCACGATGCCAACGTTCCAGAGGCCCCATGTCAACCTTGAGCACCCCGCATTGTTTCCAATCCTTCAATTCATGGACGCGATCTTTTAGGTGTGGCAGGAGTTTCGCCACTTCATCTTGTAGAAATACGATCCCCAAGGATTTGAGATCTCTAAGGCCCTTTTTGAGGATAATGTACCCATCTGCCAATAATCACCCCGATCGATGGACACCAGAATCACACCCGTCCCAAATCGCAATTGAAAAGAAGATTCACCAACCTCCCCTTCCTCTTTTGGAAGAGTGAACCAAACGACATCCATGGGCGCAGCCAGCTTGTTAAACTTTAACCCCGAACGATTGGGAAGGCGGGAGCAGCGCCCATCGGCCGCTATCACCAAATGAGACTTCAAGTGACGCACCTTTCCGTGCTGTTTGAACTGAACCCACGCCACCTTGCCTTGATCCTCAATTAATTCCTGGACGTGGGCCTCCATCAACAACTTGAAGGTCGGGAATTCAGAGGCTTTGCCGACCATGGACTTGTGGGATCTCATTCTTGGGCGACCAATTGAGCTCATCATCCTGGAAGACAACCAAGCG
>DUCD01000067.1:918-6593 GCA_012959985.1 Verrucomicrobiales bacterium
GCCGACCATGAAACCGAGGAATTTAACCTGAGGAATCATCGCGATGAAGGGGATTTCCGTTTTTAATCTACTGAACTCGGCCACGACCAGCTCCGAAGAATCGGTGACGAATTTCACTTCCCGCACACGCGAGCCAGCCAACTTGAGCACATCCTCCGCCAACCCGAGTTGCTGAAGGCAATCCAAGACCGACGCATGCAAGGTGTCTCCCCGAAATGCCCGGTCGAAATCCTTGTGCGATTCCAGCAGCGTCACATCCACTTCCTGTCGAGCCAGAAGGTAGGAGAGGACTACGCCGGCAGGCCCCCCACGCACGACGCAACAGGTTGTGCTTTCGGGTATCTCTGATGATGTTGATTGTTGGAGCTCCATGGCAGCATATGTCGATTTGGTTTCGCGATTTCATCCATCCTATTGACCCGCGGTCGAAAAGCCAATCGTAAGTGCCGAGATTCTGAGGCGCTGAGCTGGCCGACGTCATCGGGCTCAGAAAGAGAGCTGGGATCACGACCTTTCCAAACGACCTAAACGATTCCGCGTCGATTGTCTTGGACGTGCTCGCGGCTTTCACCAGCCTGTTCGTCGTCGATAACCAGTGGGTCTTCCATTATATAGTGCCTTCGTTCATGTGCGTTCCCTCCGGCGCAGTGTCCGGAGCCCAGCTGTTTTCCACGGGTAGGTCGAGATGGAAACGGGTGTATTGGCGCGCTTCAGAATCAACGGACAACTCGCTGTGGTGGTCGTGAACGATGCCATGACTGATCGACAGGCCCAGGCCGGTGCCGTGGGACCGGTCTTTGGTGGTGAAGAACGGGGCGAAGATGCGATCGCGGATTTCCTCGGGAATAGTGCCGCCGTGGACCTCGACGGTGGTACGCAGCCAGCGCCGGCCTTCCTTCTCGATGAGCCGTGCGGTGATTGTGATGATCTTGTCAGGGTTATACTTCGGATAGCGCGTGTTTGTGGGTTCTTCCGCCATCAACTGTGAAACAAAAAGCGCTAAGTTACTGGGTTTGAAGATCAGGAGGCACGCCCGAAAACCAAATGAAAAAAAGTGTATTCGACTTTTGGGGCGCTACGGGAATCCAGGTTCCGAAAACCCGACTCAACTGCCCGGTGGTCGAATCGGTTAATGCTTTGGTTTGTGCGATGAGATTCTCGCGTTCACTTCGAGCAATCGGACCCTGAAGAAAGTGAGAAACACCCGGTAGAAAAGGTGTCCTTTTTATCACGCCTTATTATAAGGAATCGCTTTCCCGAGTACCAGCCCTACTTCAAGAATAATTCGATTATTTCAGTTTGTCAGTTTACCTTAACTTAGTGTCATTCGGGCCTGTCCCGAATGGCACTAAGTTAAGGCATTTTGTTAGGTCCTGATTGGGTTTCAATTGTCCGGGGTCGACGCCCCCGGCTTCAGGAACTAAATCATGTCCAGGGCCGTTTCAAACTTGAAGCTGGCCGCGGTGAGGCCGGATTTGACATCGTTCCGGTCATGTCAATTCCAGACCCAATTGCCCAGAAATCCCATCGAAACCCCGCCTTAACTTAGTGCCATTCAGGTCTGTCCCAGTATTTTTTCTTGCAAGCTGATCCGCATCAGATAGAAACGGCTAATCATTCTCGGCGGCTAGAATTTGTTCCGCGGCTATCACACCAGTTTCCAAAGCCCCATTCATGGTTCCAGACAATTCGGCCACGGCATGTTCTCCGGCAAAATAGATATGGTGAAATGGTTTGGAGAAGACATTCACGGCAGTATATGCCTCATTGTTCATAACGGTGTATGAACCCATTACCCATGGATCATCACCCCAATCTTTCTTAACATGGTTTCCTGAAAATTGAAGTTCCGGGCAACTGGCCTGAATCGCTTCAAACCAGCTTTCATCATCTTTATCACTCGTCTTTAAGTGTTTCCGCGCTTGCTCTGAACCGCAGAAAGCGGTGATTGCCTTTTTAGTAAGCCCGTCACGAACCTGGCCTGTCCAGCACCAGTAAGGTGCATCTGAATCTTGCTTGGCCAGTAAAGGAGGTTCTTCGGTTAGCACAGCTGATAATTTCGCGGCAGATCCCAGTTTGGTAACAGCAATGGCATGCAGAACATCTTCGGGCAATGCTGGTGTGAACCGAATTTTGTTTATGACTGATATTGGTGCCGATAAAACCAATTTGTCGGCTAAAAACGTTTCGTTTTCGGTACTGACAATTACTCCCTCCGTAACTTGTTTGATTCCGGTAACAGGCGTATTGCAAATCACCTCAGGCAAACTCGCAGCGAGCGATCTTGCCAGGGCCTGATTCCCTCCATCAACCCTGAAGTAGCGGCCGGGGCCCTCATGAGTGGCAAATGTACCGATTGACCTCAGGCCAACTTCATCCAGCGTAGCACAATAACTTCCCTGAAGCCTGCTGCTGATAAACCGTCGGTGAACCGGATTGAGTTCAAGCAGATCCAGCATCTCCTGAATAGACATTGTCTCGATTTATTTTGCTGAATATTCGGCAATTTTCGCATTCACCTTTCTGTTGATTCCAATACAATCATCGACACTTATCTGTTCGCCTTTCATCATCTGGCGCACCATGAAGTCCACACCAACTTCAGTTTTTGTAAGTCCCAACTCGTCAATCAAGGAATTATACAGATTATTGCCCTCGTGTATCCATTCACCTCCCATTTCCACCACCGCACCATTGCTCAACTCTTTAGAATAGACTCGGCCACCCACCCGGTCGCGTGCTTCCAGAACAAGGACTTCTGCTCCACTCTCATGCAGTTTATAGGCGGCGGACAAACCTGAGAAACCGGCTCCTACAATAATTATTTTCATCGATTAAGTTAGGTTGCTAATAAGTGACTCCCGTAGTGTGCGGGAATTAAACCTGTTAGTAAATTGCTGATAATGATCTACATGCACTTTGAGGGCCGGCTTCCCCAGGCGCGCGTCGCACGGTTTAACCTCTCTTGGCTAATGACCGGCGAGCCGACCGGTGACGGCGTCGTTCCAAAAGTTATTCAATAACTATCTCGACCAAAAATAGGATGGTGCGACCCTGATCGGGCGGTACATCCTGGGCGTACCTTGCGACGCTGACTACGTCAAGTGTCCTGCCCGTCTCGCTCAGCGCGCCGGAACAAGTCTCTTGACTCATATTCCTTCTGTCTATTAGCAAGCAAGCTTGCTACAGTCCTACAAGGAGCGGGTCAGCTCCGCAATTCTTCGTTGCAGCCAATGAAAGCAGAGGCATTATGAAAAGATTGTGGCTATGTGTGAGCATATTAGTCTGCTATATGGCGGTCGTTGCGGAGGAAGCGGATAATCCCGCAGAGACCGGTGTTCAGAAGGAAGAATCAGAACCCGTACGAATTTACCCAAAGCCGACTTTTGAACCAATGGCTTTCGAGCAATACAAGACCGCCTACCCGAACATTCCGGGCCTCGCCTGTGGTCTGGAGAAACAATTCGACACCTTCATGCACGTCTACGGCGTCACCTTCGGGGCCATGCCCAACACTCCGGTCCCGGAACTCATTCATGCGGGGAAGGTCCTTGCCCAATTGATGGACAGCGATCAGGATTTCGTTCCCGATGACCCGAAGATTTACGACTTTCACCTTCGGGATCAGGACGGCAAGCGCGTGATCGTCATCCTTGTCGACAACAAGGCGTTTGACAACAAGTTTTCTCAGGATAAACGGGCTGAGCGCGTCTGGATGAACCAGGCACTCCGGCCGGGCCACTCCGGGGTCGGTCACTCCAGGGACGGCGAATTTGACGTTTCGGTCGAAGAACTCTTCCACCGGGTTGGCAATGCCTATCAGCAGATCTACAGGGATGACTTCGGCACACCGGAAGAAGAGGAACCTGAACGCTCCTCAGCCCTCTCGCGGGCTCTGGATAAGGCGCGGGGCATGGACCGAACCGTCAGACCGGTCGGAGGTAAATGGGTCTACCCCAAGGGTGCCTGGTATACCTATGGCGCCGCTGGCTGCGAATGGGAGTGTCAGATAGATGAATACTTCTGGATGGGGTGGAGCACCAACGTCGGTTATCACGAGCTGCTGACGCGTGCCGGGGATGTGCCCAAAGAAGAAGGCAAGCCCGGCGGCTGGGCCGAGAATTGCAGCGATGAATGGAAACCCGCCAATCGCGTGGAGTTCAAGAAGGTCGACAAAGCCCTATATGACTTGCTCAACGAACGCGGGTACGATCTCCCCGCCACCATCCCCTTCGGCGAGTACGGCGGCAACCGGGTTAATTACCATGGTTACGAAGTCGAAGTGAGACGCGACGGGCCCAAAAACAGGTTCTTTATCAACCGGAAGCAGCATCCAGATTTCACTTTTAAGCGAGGCAACACGTATTACTTCGATCAATCACTCAAATCCAATGCCGGCCATGCTTTCAAATTCTCCGCTGCGAGGAAGAGAACGCGTCGTGGCAAACTTGAGTATACTAATGGAGTTACCACCAGGGGCCGTCCAGGATCAAGAGGGTCATATACAAAGATTACTGTCGCTGCCGATGCTCCCGATAAACTCTATTACTATTGCGTAAGCCAGCCCGGCATGACAGGTGAATCGGCCATTACTATTGTGAACTCCAGCAAGAATTAACAAGGAGCAATCGGTACAATCAGATGAAGAAATTGCAGAACAACACCTTCGAGCGTACGCGGTAAACCGCGCCGCTCAAGGCAGACGTTCACTACGACGCTGTGCGTCGCAGGGAATTGCGGAGCTGACGACGCCAAGTGTCTTGCCCGTCCCCGCTCCGCGCGTCGGAACAAGTCACTTGACCCGTGTTCCTTCTGTTCTTTCGCAAGCTGGCTTGCTACAGTCCCGACAGGATGCGGGGTTGCTCCGCAATGGGTCGAGACGTGTATACCGTGGACTGAATTGATATGGAAGCTTTGCTGACGATGCTTGGTGGCGTGCTTTCTATTGCGGCTTATGGCGGTTTCTGGTTCGCAGTGTTTCGTAAAGCCGGCTATGAATCGGGAAGTTCCATGCTGATGACAATCGGCATGTTCATTCCGCTGGTGAATCTGGGTATCGCTATCTACTTTGTCTCGACGGTTTGGCCTGTTCAGAGCACCCTGAGTGTAATGCGAGGGCAGGTTGGGCTTGCGACTGAGGCTGATGCCATTGAAGCTCTCTCGGTTGTGAATCGACTGGAGTCCCGAGGGGATGCGGCAGGAGCGATTGCCAAGTATGAAGAGATTATGTGCACCTTTGAAGACAGTGAGGCCGCGCGGGATGCAGAGGCGAGTATTCGGAGTCTCAAGGCGAAGATCGGTTGACCTTGAGGGGGGGTAGGGACATTCCTGTGCCATGGTACGAGAATCTTATCTCCGCTGACGGATGGAGATTCATGTTTTTTCCAAGCCTCCTGATAATTTAAGTGCATTTCACAGCCGGTTCATCATATCAGTAACCCGCTTGACGCCCGTTCGCGTCTCAGTAATAATCGGAAAGGATGAAGAAGTGGGCGCAACAACGCGAGCCGAAAAAACCGGAAGGTGCCCCCGTATTGTGTCGGCACGTTCTTCTAATGCGGAAGTTAATTCTGTATAATCCAACAGGTGGAAAGGAAATGCGATGAGATCATATTCAATAGTTTCAGAGCCATCCCATAGGATTTGATGATAAAACCCCTGTTTATGTAGGGTTT
>DUCD01000068.1 GCA_012959985.1 Verrucomicrobiales bacterium
TGCCGACGCGTTGAAGAAAAGTGGAATACGGGGCGGCGATCCGTCGTACCTGACTCGCATAATCTTCAATGAATTGCAAGGCGATGATCGCACAAGCACAGGGTTTGGCATCAGCGTCGGACAGCCAGATGATAACGAATACTCAATTCCGAAAGTTATCTGGCAACGTGTAGATAGCGCCAACCGATTGGAAGGCAGTAACGAACTACGAATTCTTTACAATGGCAGAGACTATTCGCCAAAGGAGTTCATAACAGAATACACCAACGAGGCAAGTCTGCTGGTGTAGCATAAGACCGAAAGGACCGGGGGTTCTCCTTCCCCCCGGTCCTTTTTTTTGTGTATACTCAGACCATGTTCCGCTTACAAGGCACCTACAAAAAAGAAAACCATCGCCATGATGGAACGTTTGACCTGACCTACGACGAAAAAGAAGGGTGGTCGGACCCGACAGCCCACATTCTTATAAAGATGAAACGCGACATAGGTCCGAGTCGTCCCCCAAAGATTCGACAATATCCTCTGTATTCCGGTCAGACGCACATCCCGGCAACACTAAAAGGAACTGACTGGCAAGTGGCCTCCACCGTTGAAGCGATTATTAGAACATTCGCTAGCGATTGGAAAATTGAAATGGATTCGGCAAACAAACAAACCCAAGAACCGGATCTAATCCACTAACCTATTGTCAATAATAAACCAAAAATATATTCCGCAAGACTGGTATCTGTTCCATCCCACAGATCAAGTGTTGAATATGCGTCAGGTGAAATCAGACTGTCCATAACCATAGTAACCAACTCTGATGGTACGAATCGTATCCTACCCCTATCGTACTTTTCATGCTCGTCATAAAAATCTGCGACCTTTTGTAAATCCAACTGGTTATCCGGTCCGACAAGTTGGGAAACATTTTCCCTAAGATACGGGTCAGTCCTATCAACATAAGCCCTGTGCGAATATGTAAAGCCTTCGTGGCCTTCAATATCTACAAAGTATTCCCCCGTATCGCCACCGGCAATCCCCCGGCTGCGATGACCTCCGGCTTCACTCATCGGTTTAATAAATCCATTCCAGCCACGCAAGCCATCTTCCTCTGTCCCCGTAGCCAAAGCCAGATAGGCCATCAACAGTTCATTGGCTACAGGGTCGCCCATAACCAGCGCGTGTACGATCTCATGGAGTGCCGTGGGTTCGTCCGTGTCCGCAGGCAGATGGGTAACGGTTCCACCGAACGGCTTACTGGACTGATACCCCCCATCGTGAGGTTGTGCCCACCGCTGTCCAGCACGAATTACGGCCTCAAAGAGAGAACCACCCGTTCGGCTATGTGTTTGGATTCCAGTTGGCCCCAATAACCCCAACTTTCTAACCACTCTAAGGGGCACGAAACGAAGCGCGGCCTCTACAACTCGTTCCAATCGTTCTAAGTTTTCATTATAAACTACATGTGCGTCACTATCTGGAGTCATGCCCGTACGCGGCGATTTAATTGCGGCTCGCGATTTAAGGCTATTTTCCAATACGTCCGCATCGGATATTCCTTCTCTACCCAAAATAACTTGGACATGATCGAAGGTGCCCTCTAACTCTGCCGCAGTTTTCAATTTCAAAAATGTTAACTCAAATCTATCTTCGTAAGACAGAATTCCAGTTGCATCCAATTCGACTAGTTCGGCAAGACGTTCCTCGCTGCCCGTACGATCACCACGCAAGGCAGCCTTAATCTCATCAGCATCGCCATGCTCCAAAAGTTCTCTTAATAATTGAATGGCGATCTGTCGTTTACTTGGGGTAGTCACTACTGAACTTAAACGACCCGCTTCGCGTAACTCTTGTAAGATACCTACCCTTCCGTCTGGTCCGTCCATCCGCGTGGCATCGGCCAGCGCGTTCCTGTAACCGATCTCCAACCAAGTGCCTCCGATCATTGGGCTTGGCGTAAATGCTTTGCCGGGTTCAAGGATCGAAGGCGACCATATCGTTCTGAACTCTAATTCTTCTAAGAATTCTCTAAGAGTTTCCTCGTCATCTCCAGCAAGTTCCTCCAGCAAGTCATCCGCAAATTCCCGAGTCATCCCTCCCGAGGTCACCATCGCCTCTATTGCGTTAGTACGCTGTGTTGGGTTAAGTTCCCGCCTCCCCATGCGGGTCAGAAGACCATCCAAAGTATCTCCTCTTGCGGCCGGATCACGGTCGGCTTTAACAAACAACAGCGTCCTTATGGCACGCAATTCATGCATAGACAATTCTGACCAAACAGTTCTTGGCTTACCACCCTCTGGACTTATCTCTATTTCCAGTTCCTCTTCAAACGCAGCAACAATCTCGTCGTCAAGATTTTCTAACTTTTTAAGAAACTCTTCCTCGGTCATATCGCTGGTTTCATACTGCCCAACCAATTCCCTTATCAATCCTTGGAATAAATACTCAGGGCTACCATTCCAAGCGGCTTCATCTGTCTCCCAATCTGGCGCACCACCCGGCGCGTCCGCTCGCGCCCTTGCCGCACTTTGTTCTAAGGTTGCCTCTGGATCAGTAGGGTCTGAACGATCTCTCCTAGTCCACTCCGGCTCATAGCCCAACACTCTTATAACCGCACGCCGCATTGCCTCGTTCAGCGCCCGAGCCACTTCGGGTTGAGTGATGTGGAGGTCATCGAAATGATCGGCGTCAAATTGCAAAATCCTTCTAGCGTGTTCACTCAATTCCCGGGCTTCCACCTCGGCAAGACTCAACCGCTCACCAACATTACGACCGAAAAACTCCGACAATCTGCTTAGTTTCTTATCTCCCAAAGTCTTCAATAATTTGTTATATCGCTCGTTAACCGCTGCCATAAACAACTGACCTACACTTCTCACCTCCTTGGCAAGTTCTATAACGGCATCGTCTTGTGCTGCGTGCGAACCCTTTTCTTCCATTCTTTTCCGAATCGCCAGATACACCAACTCCATAGGAATGTCCGCATTGGGATCATCCAAATCCATTTCAACATCTAGGGCTGCAATCAATATCGAAGTATCCGTTACCACCCGACCGTTCGGGGCATCGCGTGCTTCCGTGACATCCGTTGACGGCAACATGGTGCCCTCGTAGTAATCTGCGTAACTTCCATATTCCCCTCCTACTAATGGAATCACTCCATCCAGAACAAGTAAATGCTCATCACCCAAAACGTCAGCAGATAAATCTGGTTCCTTTCCGACAAAAACAATCCTTCGACCAGATTCAGGATCGTCTATGCCCTCACGCAAAATGTTTTCCGATACCCCCAGACTCGTACCCCCCCACAACTTCTTAGAGAGGGCGTGCATTTTGTAAAAGAAATCTTTTGACCAATGCTTTTCCTTCTCCGGAGGCGTCGGAGAAATCGGGAACATGCGATCCAATTCCGGGGACATGGAGCCTTTCGCCTTCGCTCCCAAAGCCTTCCCCAATCCATCAGGTATGTCCAGATAGGACGGCTGACGACCCAAAGTCAAGAGTTGCTCTGCTTTTGTTCGCAACTCCTGCAAGCGTGGATACTTCTCTCGTATTGCTCTAAGGATTCTTGATTCTTCTCCCGTTGGTTCCTTTAGTTTCCCATCATTCGCCGCTTCTCCCCACCGTGCGATCTCACGATCGGCAATAGCCTCTACCATTACATCCCTTAGATATGCCTTCTCTTCCTTAGTTAGATCAGCCCACTTACGTCCGGCCTCATCCCACACAATGTCCTCATGGGCAGTTCCCTCTGCTGCCGGGTCGGGTACACCACCAGTCAGTTCCGGGTCCGGGTCTGCGCCTCTCGCCAATGCTTCACGCGCACCAGCAATCCCTTCCAAACCTGCTTCCCGCTGTTCATCCGTTAGAGGCACATAAGGGTCTTGAGACAGAGGCTTCCCACGCCGATCCGTTCCAACCTGCGCCTCCGCTTCTGCCAAGTCCGCTGCTTCCCTCTGTGCCCGCGCTTCAGCCTGCGGGCCAACACCTAACCCGGGATGATGGTCACCGACCGTCCGTCCTCCACGATCTGCAATACTTCTAGGCGTGCCACCGATAGGGGGACCGGCAGGGCTGGTTACGTCAGGTACAAGACCCCCCGTTTCCCAACTCGGGGTGTAATCAACATCCTTGCCATCCGCATCAACAATTCGCATACCCGTCCGAGGAGAAAAATCGAACGGGTCAGCCGACGGCGGGGGTGTTCGTGACGCAATCTCCCTGCCAAGCCCATCCAACATTCGCGTCCCAAGGGGCCGCTCCCAAATCGTCTGCTCTTGGACAATCATGTCCCCGTCAGCATCGACCGCGTTGGGCTTATAAGGCTCTACCCTTAAGCCACCCCAACGAACCTTAACGGCGTAAGGAAAAACTCTCACCCCACAAGCCTTTCACCACACTTGTCACAAAATGCCGACCACGGATAGGTGATTCGGAACTCTAAAGGATGAGTGCAATAAAGAATCGTCCTGATATGAGCGCCGACCGTTTTACGAATCATCTCAGACATCGGTACATCACTCACTTCAGCGGCACGCTTCCACTCATCACGTTCTTCTTCAGAAACCCTTACCAAAATCTGTGCAGTTTTGGTATCTTCATCACTCATCATCTTCTCCATTATCTCTGTTCGGTAATAATTCAGCATCGACCACTTCCTCATCTTCAACTTCTGCCAACACTTTCTCTACCACACCCGATTCTAGAACCCCAGCCTTTTGCATCAACTCCAATAGTTGCATAGATTCCGCCCGGTAATCAATCTTCCCACCGTGCTTTAATGCTTCACCAGCAAGGCTGTGACGGATGTCAGCAGTACCCCCGACATTCAAATCAACTCGCTGAACCTCCATACCCAACAAGCGCGCCCTGCGATCCATGATTCCTAAAACAGTTTGAATTGCTTTCATGTCAGGCTCAACGACAATCTCCTCATCACCAATCGTTTCCCGTCGGAATTGAGTGAGCGGCCAAACAGAAGATTGAAGATTATCCAAACGCTCTAGTTCCAATCGCAGAACCTCGGGATAAGCCAACGCTGCATCCCGGTTTAATCTTTCCAAGATACGACTAATCCCCTTAGACACAACGGAGACAGAGATTTCATAACGCTTGGCTATCTCAGAATGAGAAGCCCCAGCCTGCCGCATACGAAACATTTTCAAATCTCGTTCTGCAATAAACTCTCTAGTAAGATTCTTTCCTGCCATCTTCCCGTTCATTTCTAACTGTGGGTTGCTCTTTGTAATACCGCAGCATGTCAGCCATAAACTCTGCAAGAGTTGGTTTAGTGGGGATCACTCCACGGGCCTTCTGTTCTTTAGCCAATTGTCGTGGGGTCAAGCCCGCCCATACTCCATGCATGTCCGCCGCAGGGAAGTCTAGAGCATAAGCAAGACACTCGGGCCGAACAGAACAGGCCCGACAGATACGTCGGGCCTCAGAGATGTAGGTAATATCTTTGTGCTTTTTAGGGAACATGAGATAACCCCGTCCCTTGCAGTTTGCTTCGTCTTTCCAGTTGACAACCTCTCCACTGCCACCTAATGTTTCATCGTCCATCTACACCTTTTATCGAATGTACTCTTTGTCCCTATAAAGGGACCACCCTTCACGAATAGTTACCATTTCCATATTGAATTTCCCGTCACCTTCCTCGTACTGAACTACTGCTAAACCTTGTTGCCAATCTTCGTACCTTGTCAGCGGTCGCCCGTCCAGATCAGTACCACCCTTCGTTGAAGGAACTGCTCCATCTATCCGAGCCAAACAACCGGGCGAGGCTGCCGTCACAGTTTTAGGACCGTCGTAATCTTCACGAGTCATTTCCGCCCATTCTCGCCTATGAATATGTCCATATATAACAGAAATCTTCTCGCGTTTCAAGTATGCATGAGCCGTACTACCACCACTTCGCACAATATCTCCATGAATAACTTTTATATGCTCATTAATCCACACCATTGAAGCAGGATAACCAGACAAATATTCAATACCGAAATCATCCAAACGACAAAGATTTGGAATACTCAACACCGGCCAACTCTCTGGATGCTTTCCCTGCTTTATACCAAATGCTGCCATAGCATTATCCAGCATGAAATTTGTTAACCGTTCTTCATGGTTACCAGCCAACCAACTGATCTCTGCATTGGGAGCGGCGACCCGCGTCTCAGCACAAATCTCCGTGGCCCTATCAATGGACGCCTGCGTCGTCTGCTGAAACGCCGGAGACAGTCGATACTTGCCCAACTCTGGCAGATCAAGATTGTCTCCCACCATCACCAGCAAATCAGGATTGATGTCTTTAGTGATCGCCAGAGCGATAGCGATGGCGTCTTCATCGTGGGTTGCCTCCAGTTCCCCATCCCTATTTCGGAAGTACCCGATCTGCATGTCGGGTAATACGACACACGTTTTTAACGCCGTCTTCTTTTTGGTGGTAATACTCTTGGGAAGTTTGATTGTGGGTCCGGGTTGAACGACGGGCCACTCTGGACCCGTTTCCCACGACGGAGAAATTTGAATACCGACCAGATCATGTACCTGCGCCTCACCTTCCGCATCTTTGGTTAGCGATTGATAGACGGAAATCTTTTTG
>DUCD01000069.1 GCA_012959985.1 Verrucomicrobiales bacterium
CTTATATTCCAGCCCATCACGTCCGACAATTTCAGCCCCTGGGATTTTCCGAAAACTTGATGCCGATCAGTATATCCTTGAGAATTGTGACCACCGAATTGATAGGACGAGTTATATTTCTCGCAATGAACCAGGTAAATATAATCGATACAACTATGGTTGCTAAAGCGGTGAAAACAATTAGGAATATGGATTCGGAAGATTTAGTGTCAGCCTCAGCCTGCCGCTCAACCATCAGATCGCTTTCACGGTTTTTGAAGGTTCCAATTTGGTCCCGGAAGCTATCAAAATATTGCTTCCCCCTGGCCTCTCCAACCAGCGCAGCCATGTCATTCATGGTTTTCGCGTCGCCGATTTCTGCCCGGAGAGCAATCGCCGGTTCCGTGACCTTTTCCTGCCACTCACTGATGTTTGATGTGATTTTCTCTAGCAAGGTCACTTGCGCGGGGTTGTCGTTGACCGTCTGTGACAGCGCGGCGACAGTCGTGACAAACTACTCTTGCCCCTTCTCATACGGATTAAGGAACTCGGGTTTACCGGCCAGGAGGTAACCCCGCATGCCGGTTTCCATATCAACCGCCTTTGCCTCAATTTCCATCGCAGTTTGAATCACCTCATGAGTGTGCTCCACCCAGACATTATTCTCTCCAAGAGATTTCAGCGTTACCTTCAATGCGGTCGATATCTTTTTACTATCCTTTTGGCGGGTCGTCATCAGGGCTGTTTCCCTGGCGATGAAGGTCGCGATCTGTATTCGAAACTTATCAAAGTAGATCTTGCCCTGCTTCTTTGCCACCAGATCGGCGATATCGTCCATCGTTTTCGCGTCGCCGATGTCCCGTCGTAACTGGATGGTCGATTCGGTGACATCGGTTTGCCAGCTGTCAATCGTTGATACAATATCCCCAAGAAGCTTTACCTGTTCGGGGTTGTCGCTGACGGTCTTTTTCAACGAGGTGATCAATTTATAAAAATTGTCGCGACCCTGCTTGTAAGGATTGAGGAAACCTTCTTCTCCCGCCAGGAGGAAGCCCCGCATACCGGTTTCCATATCCACCGCTGCGGCCTCAATTGACATGGCTTCCTTAATGACAACATGGGTATGGTCCACCATTTCATTCGTGACCAGCAATGATTTAATCCCGAACACAGAAACCGCGGCCAGGACGAGGACCAGAATTACCGGAACTGAATTTCCAATGGTTATTTTTTTGCCAATTTTAATATCGTTAAGTCTCATTGTATTTTCCTTCCACTCAATAGAACTAGTAGGATCTTCATAATTTTGTCCGCTTTCATTTGTCTGTGGTAATCGTACTCTGGACCTTCGAGACAATGCTCCCGAGTAGGCTCTGGAGTTTTTTAATGAAAGCGTTGATGAAGTTTCCAAGCAGGGCCACTTGGGCGGGATTGTTGTTGCCGATCTGTACAAGCGCAGTGAACTGAGGCTGCAAAGTCCGTTTAACCGACCTTATGAGGATGAAGGAACTTTGGTTGACCGGCCAGGAGGTAGCCTCGCATGTCGATTCCCATTTCAACGGATTGCCCCTCATTATGATCGCTGACTGATTCACTTTATACACTATATCGTCAAACATAATATCGGCACCCATTCAGAACGTCTTAAGCCTTTAATTCGGTCTAACCCAACGGGGTCATTTTGGAACGGAGTTACGGGAAAACACGGAGTTCTACCGGTTCCAGCTTTCGTAACCCATTGCTAATCAATGCCATTTTTTACTGCCAAGGGCTTTTGACCTTTTGTAGTGCCAAGGGCTTTTGACCTTTTGTAGTGCCCCTTCCTGATTACACCGTCTTCCGTAGCAAGGATGCAAAATCCCACAGAGCGGGTTGACGGAGGCCTCAAGGATCACCGGTGTTTCGAAGGTGATTCATCAACCGATCGCTTAATTCCTCTTGGATGGATATCCTATCGATTCGCCCAGCGATGTTAACCAGTGGTCTCGGATGGCACAAAGTTAAGGCATTTTGTTCCGTCCTGATTGGTTTTCCATTGTCCGGGGTCGACGCCCCCGCCTTCAGGAACACAATCTTGTCCAGGGCCTTTTCAAACTTGAAGCGGGTCGCGGTGAGGCCGGATTTGACATCGTTCTGGTCATGTCAATCCCAGACCAAATTGCCCGTGAATTCCATCGAAAACCCGTCTTAACTTAGTGCCATTCCCAGTTGTCCCGGATCTTTCCTGACGTCGTACAGCTCCTCAGCCGGACGCAAGCCAAACCAACTTTCGTTACCAATGATCAAACCGAATAGATTGGGGTGTACTATTGTGATTCACGGGAAATTCGTCATTGCCACAATTGGCAATATTATGCGAGCTTGTATGATTCAGGTAAACCGAGTCTGGGGATCGATGAGAAAACATATCAAACTCTTCACTCAATAATAATATTCATTGTACTGCCCCCCACACACACACAAACAAACAGGTCATGGACGTAAATGTAGTCAAAACACAGGCATCCCATAGGAAACTTCATGAAACCACCAAAAACAGGGTGTTTTTGTCATCGAACGGCCTTGTGGGATTTTCGGTATGAGAAGCAACCGAAACCCTACAAAAACAGGGGTTTTATCATCAAATCCTATGGGATGGCTCTGTAGTCAAAACTTAATTCTCACACAGAAGAGACCATCATGGGAATCACTACACAGATAAAATTGTTGCGGTTTCGACGAACGAAAATCGTTGCCACCGTAGGACCGAGTTCGAACAGCCCGGAAATGATCCGGAAACTGATTCAGGCCGGTGTCAATGTGTTTCGTCTCAACATGTCGCACGGAACCCATGAGAGTCACCGGAAGGTTTACGATATAATTCGTGGACAGGCGGAGGAACTGAATCTTCCAATCGCGGTCCTAGCCGATCTCTGCGGACCCAAAATCCGTTGCGGTCTATTCGAGGACGACAGCATCGAACTGACCGATGGTCAGGAAGTGATTGTAACCACTCGAGACGTCAAGGGGGAGCCTGGTTTGATCCCTTCGCAATACACCGCCCTGGCTGAGGATGTCCGTCCTGGAAATCGAATTCTGATGGACGACGGAAACATGGAATTAACGGTCGAAAAGATAGAAGAAACAGAAATATTCTGTCGAGTAGTACACGGGGGAATCTTAAAGAATCATAAAGGAATCAACCTTCCCGGAGTAGAGGTTTCCGCGCCTTCCATCACAGAAAAAGACCGTAAGGATGCGGTATTTTCGCTCGAGCTGGGTGTAGATTTTCTGGCTTTATCATTTGTAAGACGATCGAAGGAAGTGATCGAATTAAAGAATCTTATTGCCAAGCAAGATGCCTGGGCGGCAGTGATTGTTAAGATTGAGAAACCCGAAGCCCTGGAGAATATTCAGGAAATCATTCAGGAAACCGATGCGGTGATGATTGCCAGAGGAGATCTTGGCGTTGAATTGCCACCGCAAATGGTACCTATGGCTCAGGATCAGTTGATCAGTCTGGCTCGGAAACATCGAAAACCTGTGATTGTGGCAACCCAGATGCTTGAATCCATGATTGAGAATCCCCGACCGACCCGCGCCGAAGTTTCCGATGTCGCCAACGCCGTTCAGTCCGGAACGGATGCCGTCATGCTTTCCGGCGAAACCGCCGCTGGTAAATACCCATTGGAAGCGGTGAAAATGATGGACCAAATTGCTCGTCAAAGTGAAGGGGTGTTGTGGCAAAAGGGAATTTTCGGAAGTTTAAGCAATGAACATGAAGTCGTGCCTCCGATTCCCATTGAAGATGCCGTAGCCCGCACCACTGCCCAGCTTTCGCGAGACCTGATGGTCCGGGCCATCATGGTGGTTTCGTTTGCAGGAAGATCCATTGCGGTCATCAGTTCCTTTCGTCCGGCGGCTCCCGTTGTAGGGATTACTCCTTCACTTCAGGTCTACCGAATGGAATGCCTGATGTGGGGTTGCATCCCGAAAATAATTGATTCCAAGCAGCTTGATAATGCCGAAACCTATTGTAAAAAAGCCGCTCTGGATTTGAATCTGGCTGAACCGGGGCAAACGATCCTGGTAGTACGGGGATTCAGCAATGATTCAGCCAGAAATCTGCCCATGATTTCCGTCGTCACAGTCTAGTCGAACCGTTATAGTGATTGAGAAAACCAACAACCAACAACAATTATGACACTAACAAATGTTGAATCCATTCCGGGGAAAACCATCGTTGAACACTACGGCTTGGTACAGGGCAGCACGATTCGGGCAAAACACTTCGGACGAGATTTTATGGCGACTTTGAAAAACATTGTAGGAGGCGAATTGAAGGGATACACAGAATTAATGGTGGAAGCCCGGCAGCAGGCCAGTGACCGTATGATTGCCCAAGCATCAGAACTCGGAGCCA
This sequence comes from Verrucomicrobiales bacterium, assembly GCA_012959985.1. Lineage (GTDB taxonomy): Bacteria > Verrucomicrobiota > Verrucomicrobiia > Limisphaerales > DUCD01 > DUCD01. The sequence continues at coordinate 4,382 of DUCD01000069.1, forward strand.
ATGCGATCGTCAATGTAAGGTTCACCACCACTTCCGTCTCCCAGGGTGCCGCTGAAATGTTGGCATATGGCACGGCCGTTCGTTGTGAATAGGAGGCAATATGGGACCTGAAATTGAAAGCGCCGCTCTGATTGAGTGGCTCAACCTGTTCTTCGTAGCCACACCTTTCCTCTTCCTGATACTGGCCTTTATTACCGGAAAATCGGCCGAGAAACGCCACTATCGATCGATCAAGTTGCGAGAGGAGACTTGGCATCACATACCGGCCATCACTGGAAAACAACTGCCGGGTCTGCCCGAAATTAACTCCGCCGAATTGGTGGTCGGATCCGTGGTGGTTTCCATCGACTACTTCAAACGTTTGTTATCCGGTTTCCGAATGATATTCGGGGGTGAAATGAAAAGCTATTCCTCGGTGATCGACCGTGGACGTCGCGAAGCCGTACTGCGCATGAAGGAAGCCAGTCCGAAAGCCGATATGTTTCTGAATTGCCGAATCGAGACTTCAACGATCTCCAACGGCAAAGGCAAAGCCATTGGTTGCGCTGAGATTTTAGCCTATGCGACCGCAGTGCGTTTCCGAGCGGACGTATGAAGTTTGTTGCCAAGAAGCTGGAAGCAACTGAGGATAACTCAAGTGGCGCGGAGCCTTGGCACGCTCAGCTCAAGAATTTCGGTCTGGTCTTCGGCGGTCTGGCGCTGCTCTACCTGCTGTTGGGATTCATTGCAGATTTCTCAGTCATGCGTATCAGTGATGAGACCGAGGCGCGATGGTTTCATAAATTCAAGATCGGTGAGGAAACATCGCAAACACCCGATTTCGATAAAGCAAAGGAAGTTTTTGAAAAACTCATTGCACACCCCGACCTCAGAAAACTGCCTTACAGCCTGCATTATTTGCCAGGGAATGCCCCCAATGCATTTGCCGCACCGGGTGGAGGAGTCATAGTCACTAAGGGACTTTTGATGGAGACGACCAACTCCACTGCCTTGGCACTGGTTCTGGGACACGAATTGGGTCACCACCAATACCGGCATACGCTCAAGGGCATCGGCCGCAAGGTTCTGGTTTCCTTCGCATTCTCTGCCATCTTCGGGAGCTCCAGCGGGGGCATTGTCACCAAGATGGTTGATCTGGCCGAAAAAAAGCATTCACGGAAGGCTGAAACGGAAGCCGACGATTTTGGATTTCGCCTTGCCTATTCGGTCTATGGCAATGCAGAAGGTTATCTCGAGTTTTTCGAGGAACAGCACATGCGCTATAAAAACCAACACCCGGCATGGTTGCAGTTTAATAATACACATCCTGCCACCAGTAAACGTATCCAACATCTCAAGGCTTTGGTGAAAGAACTCAATGCGAAATGAAAACGAGTGCCATGCCCGGCGCACAAGCGGCGACTTCGGCGCACACCAATTCATTGTGGGAACATCAGAGCTTTGGGGACAAACGCGTCAGCGGTTGGGACGGCGTCGCCATCGCACAGGCAGCAGGGTGTTACTCCGTTGCGGCACCCGATTCGGTCCAGGCGAGGATGCCTCCATCCAAATGGCAAACGCTTTCGAAGCCTAATTCCTTGAATAGCGCGAGCGACCGCCCGCTTCGTCCACCCGATCGTCAGTGAACCAGATAAGTCTTATGGCGATCCAGTTGCCCAAGTTTTTCTTCAAAATCCGAAGCCTTATAATCGATGTTGAGCGCATCGGCGATATGACCGGATTGGAATTCTTCCAACGTCCGGATATCCAGAACGATCACGTCAGGATCTTCCTTCACCATTTTTACGGCCTCTGCGCCATTGACATGTTTCACTTCAAGTGCTGGGTTTGGAACCCTATCGGACTCTTGGGAATCCATAGGTGGATCGGATGCGTTCTGATCTGTAATCGGCAGTGGCACCTGATGAGGCACCCTCTTGATCTCGGAAGGACGGCATCCGCAGATCAACCCAACTAAGGCTGCAATGACAATCACACGGCTCATGGAGGCATCCTCCAACAGGCTGAGGGGACTGTCCAGCCTTATCTAATTGCTATCCAGAATAATTAGTTTTATTGCACCCACAGTCCAATTTCCAGGGCCTTTTCAAACTTGAATCCGACGCCCCCGGCTTCAGGAACAAAATCATGTCCAGGGCCTTTTCAAACCTGAAGCGGGTCGCGGTGAGGCCGGA
>DUCD01000070.1:0-2071 GCA_012959985.1 Verrucomicrobiales bacterium
GGGAGCCGAGAGTCCGTCGGCCCGAAATGGGTTAAACAGACAATCGCTGGTTACCTTGTTTGAAAATGAGTCAGTCTCAAGAAATTGAATTTAAAGATTCCGCAGCACGTGCCGCGGAAGAACTTCAGCAGTCGGAGGAATTGGTCGACGAAAAGCTGGTGTTGAACATGGGGCCGTCTCACCCGGCAACCCATGGAGTTCTGCGGTTGCTGCTGGAACTCGACGGAGAGATCATTACCAAGGCGGAGCCTGATATCGGCTATCTTCACCGTGGAGACGAGAAATTGGCGGAGAACTTAACCTATACTCAGTTCATCCCCTATACGGACCGATTGGATTACCTGGCTCCACTCGCCAACAACGTGGCCTATGCCCTTGCTGTTGAAAAGTTGTGGGGCATCGATAAGGAACTCACCCCACGATGCATGTACATTCGGGTCCTCTGCTGTGAGTTGGCCCGTATTTCAGCGCATCTGCTGGGATTAGCAATGGATGTCGGGGCGTTGACAGTTTTTCTACTGACTTTCACCGAGAGGGAAAAGATCTACAATCTCATCGAAGCTCTGACCGGAGCCAGATTCACCACGACTTACACTCGTATCGGAGGCCTCGCCCGAGATCTTCCGGATGGCTGGACGAGGCAGCTGAAGCAATTCCTGAAGGAGGTGCTTCAAAATATCGATGAGGTGGATCGCCTTCTGACCCGTAACCGCATCTTTGTGGATCGTACCAAGGATGTTGGTGTGATCAGCAAAAGCGATGCGATTGATTACGGTCTGAGCGGACCCAATCTTCGCGGCAGCGGTGTGGACCATGATCTTCGGAAAACCCAGCCCTACTTGGTATATGACCAGTTGAAATTTGAGGTGCCGATTGGCTCCGTGGGGGATTCCTATGACCGCTACCTGGTGCGGATGGAAGAAATGCGCCAAAGCGTAAAGTTGATTGAACAGTGTCTGGATCAATTGCCTGATGGGCCGATCAATCACCCGGACGCCAAAATCATTCTGCCTACGAAGAGGGAAGTGCTGACTGATATGGAGCAATTGATTCATCAGTTCATGCTGGTGACCGAAGGCGGCAATGCTCCGGCGGGTGAAATCTATTTCGGCGCTGAAAATCCGAAGGGAGAATTGGGTTTCTACATCAACAGCCGGGGAGGGGGGACTCCCTACCGTCTCAAAATCCGCGCCCCTTCATTTGTCAATTTGAGTATCCTCTCCGAGTTATTGAAAGGTCACTTGCTTGCGGATGTGGTGGCCATTCTGGGATCTCTGGATTTTGTGATGGGAGAATGTGATCGATGAGTTTTTCTGTTCCCAAGAAACTGCAGACTGAAATCGAGGAATTGATTTCGCACTACCCCGAGAAACGCAGTGCGTCTCTGATGATTCTGCATGTCCTGCAGGATCACTACGGTTATTTGTCGGATGCCGCCATTGAATGGTTGGCTGCCAAACTGGATCTACAGCCGATCAACATCCTTGAGCTGGTAACCTTTTATCCCATGTTTCGGCAGGAACCGATCGGGAAACATCATATTAAAGTATGCCGGACATTGAGTTGTGCCTTGCAGGGCAGTGGAAAGTTGAAGGAACATTTCTGCCGGAAGCTGCATCTGGATCCGTTAGTGCACGGTCCGCAGACCACTGAAGATGGAAAATTCACGGTCGAATTTGTCGAGTGCCTCGCTTCCTGCCATACCGCGCCGGTACTTATGTGCAATGAAGAACTTCATGAAAAAGTCGGGGAAACCGAAGCAGATCTACTACTTGATACAATGAGTCCATCGTGAGTGACGATGGTGGGGGTTAAATAATTTAAAATCGGATTTACATGGCGCAAGAATATCGCCTCATCTTAAAGAACATCGACCAGCCTGGGTATAGTACCAGTCTGAACTGCTATCTGAAGCATGGCGGGTATGAAGCGTTGAATAAAACGCTGGCTCCGGCATCGAAAGGAAAAGGCACGAAGAAAGGTGTCAACCCGGAGCAGATCCGCAATGAAGTCATGACCTCCGGTTTAAGAGGTCGTGGAGGGGCTGGTTTTCCCTGTGGGGTTAAATGGT
>DUCD01000070.1:2099-26022 GCA_012959985.1 Verrucomicrobiales bacterium
AGTGGCAAGCCCATCTACTTGATCTGCAACGCAGACGAATCTGAACCCGGCACTTTCAAGGATCGCCAGATCATTTATAAGGATCCCCACCAACTTTTGGAGGGAATGATTCTTTCCTGTTATGCGAATGATGTGGAGATTGCCTATATCTACATACGTGGTGAATTTCCCGATGGAGCCCGCATACTGGAAAAGGCCATCGCCGAAGCCCGGAAAAATAAATTTCTAGGAAAGAATATTTTAGGCAGCAAATACAACTTGGAAATCTACGTTCATCGTGGTGCTGGCACCTATATTTGTGGGGAGGAGACCGGACTGATCGAGTCACTGGAAGGGAAGCGGGCTTACCCTAGGATCAAGCCTCCTTATTTTCCTGCAGTGCTGGGACTTTATCAGTGCCCCACGATCGTCAATAACGTCGAAACCCTGTGTGCCGTTAAGCACATCGTGGAAAAAGGCGCGAAGTGGTATTCGAAGCTGGGCACTCCTCGAAACACCGGTACGCGAATCGTCAGCATCAGTGGACATGTGCGCAAGCCCGGTTGCTATGAGATCGAAGTCGGCAAGGCGACCATCGGAGAATTGATCAATGATTTTGCCGGTGGATTGAACGAAGGAAGGACACTGAAAGCGGTGATCCCCGGAGGGTCCTCCGCTAAGATTCTTAAAGCCGGTGAGGTCTTCAAAATTAAAGCCAAGGACGACGAAGGAAATGACGTGGAAAAGGTAATCGAACTTCTCGATATTCCTTACGATTTCGATACGTTAATGACGTGTGGCACCATGTCCGGTTCCGGGGCGATCATTGTCATGGACGATTCAACTGATATGGTTGAAGCCCTGTCCAATATTTCTGAATTTTACGCGCATGAGAGTTGTGGTCAATGCACGCCATGCCGGGAGGGATCTCTCTGGATGAGCAAGGCATTGCATCGAATGGCGAATGGGCAGGGGCGGCGGGAAGATGCTTCTTACCTTCTTCATATTGCCGACAACATTCCTGGGGGGCGAACCATTTGCGCTTTTGGGGAAGCCTGTTCCTGGCCGGTTCAAAGCTTTGTGAACAAATTCCGGGATGAGTTTGAAGCGCGGGGAGCTGAGGACGAAGAAGCTGCGGTTGCAGGACGCGACAAAGCTGAACCTGTAGAAACCCAGGTGAACTCAGCCTGATCATGGTATTGTATGGCGAAGGCGGAAACTAAAAAGAATCTGGAATCTGAACCGGTGGTGGATACTCTGACTGTCACGGTGGATGGCAAAGCGGTTGAGGTGCCGAAAACCATGCCGGATCCAATGGATGGCAGGCCTATTCCGACCACGATGATCCAAGCTTGCAAGCTTGCCGGTGCCGAAGTGCCGCATTTCTGCTATCATCCGAAGTTGCCGGTGGCCGGCAATTGCCGCATGTGTCTGGTGGAATTCGGAACGCTGGCCATGGACAAGAACCGCAAGCCGATAGTTGATGCCGAAGGCCAACCGGTCGTCCGGAAAATGCCCCGTCCTGCCATCGCCTGTGCCACTCCGGTTTCTCCCAACATGGAGATTTACACTCAGTCCGAAGGTACGGTTGAAATGCGGAGAGCCGTCATGGAGTTTCTTCTTATCAACCACCCTCTGGATTGCCCGATCTGCGACCAAGCTGGAGAATGCCGACTTCAGGAGTATTCAGTGGATCATGGGCAGGGAGCAAGCCGGTTTGTTGAACAGAAGGTTCACAAACCCAAACAGGTTGATCTGGGACCGCGCATCATGCTGGATGATGAACGTTGTATCTTGTGTTCCCGTTGTATTCGGTTCACTCGGGATATTGCCGGAGACGATGCTTTGGGATTTGTGGATCGCGGGAGCCACAGCACCTTAGCGCATTATCCGAATCGCCCCTTCGACAATAATTATACACTGAATACCGTTGATATCTGCCCGGTGGGAGCCTTGACCTCCAAGGATTTTCGGTTTCAAATGAGAGTATGGTTTCTCAAGGAATCCTCCAGTATCTGCAGTGGTTGCGCCACCGGTTGCAATATTACGGTTGGCTCACGCGAGAATCGTATTTACCGATTTACACCCCGTGAGAACGACGCGGTGAATTCTTCATGGATGTGTGATGCCGGGCGTCTCGACTACAAATGGGTCGGCCGGGAGGATCGTTTGAAAAACGTTCAGGTGAGAAATAATGACGGGGTGCTTGTGCCTTCTGATTGGAGCAGGGCGCTGGGTGAAATAGCAGACATTCTACGCGAGGTCCCTGAAGATTCCGTTGCCCTGATTGCCTCCGCTCGATTGAGCAATGAAGAGCTGTATCTTCTGAATCTTCTGGCTGGAAAACTGGGAGCAGTGACCGATTCCATTCCTCGTAAGGGCGACAAGGACGCGTTGCTGGTCCATGCTGACAAGAATCCGAATATGAACGGTGCCATTGCAACAGGGATCTCGACTAAGCGTCCCGGCTCTAAACTTAAATTGATCGCCAAGGGAATCAAGTCCGGAGCCCTCAAGACTCTGATTGTATTCGGGGAAAACCTCAGCGCCTGTGAGATGGATGACGAATTGCTTTCTACTTTGGAGCATCTGATTGTTTGTGATATTCTGCCTAATGAAACGACTGCTTCGGCGGACTATTTACTGCCGGGATGTTCCCACCTTGAAAAACGGGGCACCTTCATTAACGCAAAAGGACGAGTGCAGAAGTTTATGAGAGCTGCCGAACAACCCGGAGATTCTCGACCGGAATGGGAATTTCTGTTGGAATTGTTGAAACGCATTGACGGAACCAATGGGGTGGCAAGCATTGAAGGATTGTTCAATCAAATGGCCGCCGATGTGCCGGCGCTGGACGGGGTTTCCTGGGGAGATCTCGGAGAGACAGGAGTTTCGATAGAGATTTAAAGTATTGTAATGGATTGGGTTTACTATTTAACACCTTCGCAGGAGTTCTTGGTGTTCAGCATCGTAAAGGTGGCGCTGGTTGTTGGGTTGCTCCTTCCGATGATCGCGTATTCCGTTATGGCGGAACGCCGGATTTCCGCCTGGATTCAGGGTCGGGTGGGCCCGAATCGCGTAGGGCCTTTCGGGTTGCTGCAACCCATCGCAGATGGGATCAAGTCGCTGCTGAAAGAGGACTTTGTTCCGGATCATGTGCGTAAGTGTTATTTCTGGCTTGCTCCGGCGCTCACTTTAATTCCGTCCTTTCTGGTACTTGCTGTTGTTCCCTTCGGTTCCTATCTTGGACCTGAGCGGGAAGCCTGGTCTAAAATGGTCATAGCGGACCTGAACATCGGTATACTTTTTACCTTCGGTATTGTGTCGCTGAGTGTTTACGGCATCGTTCTGGCAGGCTATGCCTCCAATTCCAAGTACTCTTTCCTCGGTGGAATTCGAGCTACGGCTCAGATGATTTCGTATGAGATCTCCATGGGCTTGGCTGTGATACCTCTGTTCATGTTGACCGGAGTACTGAATCTCGGCGAAGTGATCGCTTACCAAGTCGAGCACGGATGGCTGATCTGGAAGCAGCCCATATCATTTATACTGTTTCTGGTGGCCGCTTTTGCAGAAACCAATCGTCTTCCATTTGATCTGCCTGAAAGTGAAACGGAACTAGTCAGTGGATACCATACCGAATACAGTTCGATGAAGTTTGCTTTGTTTTTTCTGGGTGAGTATGCGGCCATGATTGCTGTTTCGGCTATGATGGTGACCTTGTTTTTCGGAGGTTGGACTTTGCCGATTTTCGGATTGGACCAACCGGCGATCACTTTCTTCGGTGGTCTTCTCCATATTATGATCTTTCTAGGAAAAGTGTTGGTTTTCATGGTGCTCTTTATTTGGATCCGCTGGATGCTGCCCCGGTTCCGATATGATCAGTTGATGGATCTCGGGTGGACCCGATTCCTGCCGCTGGCTTTTGTGAACATCATTGTCACGGCAGCATGGCTTTGGGCGCAATACCGTTAAATTTACCAATGAGTATGATCGTCAAACGAAAAGAACTGTCATTCTGGGAACGGCTTTACATTCCCGCGTTGATCAGTGGCTTCAAGGTAACCTTGAGTCATTTTTTTCGCCCGAATGTTACGATGCAGTATCCGGAAGAGAAGTGGGTGCTGCCCGAGGGGTACCGGGGAGCGCCACTGTTGGTCAAAGACCAGGAGGAACGGACAAAATGTGTCTCCTGCCAACTTTGTGAATTTGTCTGTCCCCCGAAAGCCATTCGGATCACGCCTCCGGGGCCTGAAGCTAATCCGGAGTGTGGCAATATTGAAAAAGAACCGGAAGAGTTTGAGATCGATATGCTCCGCTGTATTTTCTGCGGATATTGTCAGGAAGTCTGTCCTGAGGAAGCGATCTTCCTGCAGCAGGATTATTCATTAATTGGAACCCAACGTGATCAGATGGTCTGGGACAAGGAAAAGCTGCTCGAAGAGGGAGGCATTCACCAAGACGACATCATGAAATGGAAGAACAAGTAGAGACGAAAGGCGCAATCTTAGGAAGAACCGATAGATTTCGGAATCCGTGATTGCCTGATACAGAATGCAAGATCTGCTGTTTTATTTTTTTGCGGTGCTAACCCTGATATTCGGGTTCCTGGTGGTGGTGAACCCATTTACCCGGAGTCCGGTGACAAGTGCCATGTTCCTAGTGCTTTCGATCATCTCCATGTCGGGATTGTTCGTGATGCTTCACGCGTTCTTTCTCGCTGCGATCCAGATTCTGGTTTACTCGGGAGCCGTCATTGTTCTGTTTCTGTTTGTTATTATGTTGATGGATCTCAAGGAGGAGGCGAGATCGACCTTTCAGGGGATTCGATTGACTTTCAGCCTGTTGTTGGCCGGATTGTTCGCAACGGTCCTGATAGGGGTGGTATTAACCTCGGGTCTTGGAGCCGAACCTGTGGTGTTGACGTTGGAGGGTTCCACTGCTGTTTTAGGTGAACGGCTGTTCAACGCCTATATAATTCCCTTTGAAATTCTTTCCGTGTTGTTGCTTGTCGGTATGGTTGGAGTGGTATTGCTCAGCAAAAAGAATTTGAATTAAAAGAACATGGTCGGATTGGAACATTACCTGGTTGTCAGCATACTGCTTTTCAGCATTGGTGCCCTTGGCGTGATGTTGAGACGGAATCTACTGGTCATTTATATGGGACTGGAGATGATGCTGAATGCTGCCAACTTGGCTCTCGTTGCCTTTTCCCGATTCAACGATAATATCAATGGTCAGATTCTGGTTTTCTTCATTATTACTGTTGCCGCCGCAGAAGTTGCCGTCGGCCTGGCTTTGATTGTTGCTCTTTATCGTAGACGACGGACAACCGATGTCCGTGAATTGACGGACTTAAAGCTATAATTTTAACAAAATGGTACTTTGGCTAATTCTATTGCTGCCTTTGGCAGCGTCCATCTGCATTACGTTCTTCACATTGAAGAATCAAAGTCTGAGCGCCAAGCTGTCCATCAGTGCCATCGTCACATCGTTTCTGTTGAGTTTGAAGCTGCTTGCTTCTCACCAGGGTCCTGATAATCCTGTGATTTCTGTTGTTTCATGGTTGTCGGTGGGCGGTCTGGAAGTGCCCTTGAATCTTACGGCCGACAGCCTGAGCATCGCCATGCTTCTTGTCGTGACCGGGGTGGGTTCGGCGATTCATTTCTACAGCGCCGGATACATGAAGGGGGATCCCTCTTACTCCAGATATTTTGCCAGCCTGAGTTTTTTCACCTTCTCCATGCTCGGAATTGTATTGTCCGGCAACTTTGTGCAGATGTTCATTTTCTGGGAACTGGTTGGCGTTTCCAGTTATCTACTGATCGGATTCTGGTTTAAGCGTCCGGCGGCTGCCGATGCCTGCAAGAAAGCATTCATCACCAATCGGATTGGAGACTTTGGTTTCCTGTCCGGAATTCTGTTGGTCTGGGTGTTTTCCGGATCGGTTCAGTTTTCAGAAATTCAGCAAAGCGTTGCTGCCGATCCGGGGCTCTTTGGACAATGGGCTACGCTGATCGGCATCCTGATCTTTTGTGGAGCCATTGGGAAATCCGCGCAGTTTCCCCTACACGTCTGGTTGCCCGACGCCATGGAAGGTCCCACTCCGGTGAGCGCCCTGATTCACGCCGCCACCATGGTTGCCGCCGGTATTTTTATGCTTTGCCGCACGGCTTTTATTTTCGATGCCACTCCCGCGCTGCCCGAAGTAATAGCCTGGGCTTCCTTTTTCTCGGCCTCGGATTTCATAGCCTGGACGGGAGGCATCACCGCACTGATGGCCGCGATGATTGCGGTTCAGCAGAATGACATTAAGCGCATTCTTGCCTACTCCACCCTGTCGCAGCTCGGCTACATGGTGATGGCGGTTGGGCTCGGAGGGCAGGGGGCGGCGATGTATCATCTCACCACTCATGCCTTCTTTAAGGCGCTATTATTCCTGTGGGCCGGGTCCGTTATTACCGCCATGCACCACGAACAGAATATTTGGAAAATGGGTGGTTTGTCCAAACGAACGCCGGTTACCTATATCACCTTTCTTTTGGGGACGCTTGCATTATGCGGAATTCCTCCTTTCAGTGGATTCTACAGCAAGGATGAGATTCTTACGATTGCCTATCACGAAAACCAAATCCTGTTTGGAATCGGAGTTCTCGCTGCTGCATTGACGACTTTTTATATGTTTCGTCTGCTCCTGGTGGTCTTTTTCGGTAAGCCGAAATCCGATGAAGCGGCTCATGCCCAAGAGTCATCTTCCGCCATGACGGCTCCTCTGATCTTTCTTTCCATTCCGACAGTGCTTGCCGGCATATGGGGTATAGGCAGCTTCTTCGATGAATTGTTCGGAGGGGCACATGTTCAGGAAACACTGCCGTTCTACAAACTCATCCTCATGCCTTTTCATCACGCTCCGATGGCCGCATTCAGTGGATTGGGCGCGGTGTTATTCGGGTTTGCCGCCTCGTTTGAATTGTATCGTCGGGCTGAGCAGGATCCGATTGCTCATCATCTTCCGGCTATTTCGGGAGTGCTTCAAAAGCGATTCTACTTGGATGAACTGTATCAGAATATCATCCGATGCACTCAGGATGCGCTCGCTTTCCTGGCGGACATCGTCGATCGTTGGATTATTGCCGGTCTCTGTGTCAGGGGAGTTCATGGCACGGTTGAGTTCATTGGGCGTGCCTTGAGGTTGATGCAGACGGGGAGTATCCAGACTTATGCTTTCTTGTTCATATTGGGGGCGTCCCTCGTGTTTTACTTGATCCTTTTTTAGAATAGCGATGTCTTCTTTATTGACTCATATTTTTGCCTGGCCGCTTGCCGGTGCTATCGTTCTTTTGTTTCTTTCAAAAGAAAGGAAGGACCTGATCCGGATGGTGGCTTTGGCAACGACCGCTGCTTCCCTGTTATTCTCTGTGGCGATGTTCTTCGGATTTGATCCGGAAATATCTGGATATCAGTACGAACATGAGGTTCTCTGGGTCGAATCCCTTGGCATATCCTATTACGTCGGTGTGGACGGCATCAATGTGGGGTTGGTACTGATGGGGGCGATCGTAGGGTTTGCTGCGGTCTGTGTTTCCTGTGAAATCCAGACACGATTGAGAGAGTATTACTTTCTTCTGCTTTGATGATCTCCGGAGTGCTTGGTGCGTTTGTTTCTCTGGATCTTTTCTTTCTCTATTTCTTTCATGAATTGGCCCTGATTCCGACCCTCATCCTGGTGGGCGTCTGGGGAAGAGGTGAAAACAGGAATTATGCGGCCTTTATGATGACCCTTTATCTCAGTCTGGGCGCGTTGATATCTCTGGTCGGAATCCTTCTTCTTTATATCAAAAGCGGCACCTCCAGTTTCAATATTCAAGTCATGACCGATCAACTCATCCAGAGTCCCCTTTCGGTGGGAGATCAACTCTGGATATTCGGTATTCTTCTCTTGGGATTCGGAATTCTAGTTTCGCTGTGGCCTTTTCATTCCTGGGCTCCGATTGGATATGGGGCGGCCCCGACAGCTGTCGCGATGGTGCATGCCGGAGTTTTGAAGAAGTTCGGCATTTACTCTCTGATTCGAATTGCGGTTCCGCTGCTTCCTGCCGGAATGCAGGGGTGGCTTCATGTCATCGCTTTTTTATGCCTTGGAAATATACTATACTGTGGACTGGTTGCGATTCGTCAGAAGGATTTAAATCTGCTGATTGGAAATTCAAGTGTGGCTCATATGGGATTCGTTTTCCTGGGAATTGCGGCATTGAATGTGATTGGAATCACCGGGGCGGTGGTCGTTATGGTGGCTCATGGCTTACTGGCAGCCTTGAGTTTTGGAATCAGTGGTTACCTTTGCCGACAGACGCAGGATCCTCAGATGGATCGAATGGCGGGGATGCTGTCCCGGTTGCCGTTTATAGGAACCGCCTTGATCATGGCATTGCTGGCTGGGTGCGGCTTGCCGGGATTCGGTAATTTTGTCGGAGAACTGCTGGTCTTCTTCGGAGCGATCAAATCCTTTCCTGTCGTGACCGCTTTTGCCTTGTGGGGAGCGTTGGTGATTGGAGCGGTATATATGCTGCGGGCGGTTCGAACCCTTATGCATGGTGAAGTTTCCGAGACGGCAAAAAGTATTAAGGATGCTGAAACCAGCTGGCAAAGGCTTCCGTTTGTTCTGCTTCTGGGCGTGCTGTTGCTGTTCGGTTGTTTCCCCGGTTTGCTGACGGATAAAATCCGTCCGAGTGTTGAGGCGATTCTGGAACAGGCTCGACAACAGGGGGCGCCTAAGATGGAGGGGAAGGCTGCGTTTCCCCTGGACGATGTGCCGGAAAACATCGTGAATTTTGATCCGATAAAATGAGTATTAGTCTTATGATTTTAGAAATCCTAGTCATTGCACTGGGATTGGGGCTGCTTCTGACTGATTTATGGACTCCGTCCGAGCAGAAGAAGAACCTGGGGTATGTCGCGGCGAGCGGAGTGGGATTACTGTTTCTTTATAGTTTAAATCTTTCTTATCCGGAACCTCAATACCTGCAGGGGCATATGTTCGTCATGGACGAATTGGCTCTATTCTTCAAACAGTATTTGCTTCTCGCCGGTGCGATTGTTCTGTTAGTGACCGTGGAATTTTCCGATCGGGTCCGCAGAGGAATCGTTGAGTATTATGTCCTGATTCTTTTTGCCTTGTCCGGAATGATGTTCTCCGCTTCGGCAAATGATTTTTCTCTGTTGTTTGTTGGGTTGGAGCTGATTACGGTCACCTTTTACATCTTGACCAGTTTTCAAAGGCATAAAAATGCTTCCCTGGAAGCCGGGGTGAAATATTTGATTCTCGGCGCTTTGTCATCGGCTTTTCTGGTTTATGGAATTGCTTTCATCTTCGGATCCACCAATACGCTCGATTTTTATGAACTGGCGCAGAAGGGTGGGTCACTCGTCGGGAATTCATTACTTCTTTTAGGATTATTGCTCCTTTTGGTTGGGCTTGGTTTCAAGATTGCCGCCTTCCCGTTCCAGATCTGGGCGCCTGATGTCTATCAGGGAGCTCCCATACCAACGACGCTTTTGCTTGCCGTAGGTTCCAAGGCAGCCGGTATCGTATTGTTGTTGCGGGTCCTGTTTGGAGCCGTTCCAGAGGTCACTGCGAATTGGTCTGAAGCGCTGATGTGGGTATCGGGCCTGACCATTCTTTATGGAAACCTCTGTGCCCTGCCGCAGAGGAATATCAAACGGATGTTCGGTTATTCAAGTATTGCCCATGCGGGGTATATTCTGCTGGGATTTTCCGCAGTCAGTCAGATCGGAGCTTCGGCGGTATTGTATTATATTTCCGGTTACCTGTTCACCGTATTAGCCGCTTTTTCCGTAATATGTATTGTCTGCCGGACCGAATCCGGTGAGCAGATTCCCGCTTTGGCCGGGTTGCATCGACGATCTCCACTCCTGGCTGCGGCGCTGACGATGTCGATGGTTTCTCTGGCCGGAGTGCCTCCATTGGCCGGTTTTTTCGGGAAGTTTCTTCTACTGAGAGCTGTTCTTGAAAGCGAAGCGACCACCGGAGCAAATATTGCCCTGATTGCTGTGGTCATTGTGGGAGTCATCATTTCGATGTATTATTACTTTGGGGTGATTCGGGCGATCTACTGGACTCCGGCACCGGAGGAGAGTTCTCCGGTCGTGGTTTCTAAACCGATGCGGGCAACCTTGTATGTCTGCATGTCCGGTATGCTTTATCTAGGGTTGTTTCCCGGTGATCTGGTAAAGATTGTCGAAAATGCGGTCAAGGTATTCCAGATCGGTTAATTATGCTGGGTATTCATTTAATTTACCCTGACTTCTATTGGGTCGGTTCAGTGAATACTCTCTCTTGACAAGGGTAGAAAAACACAGCATTTATATGGAAATTTGTTATGGCTGACCAAGAAAACAAGTACGAAGACAACGTTTCAGGAAAATTTTACGTAGATGATCAGTGTATTGACTGTGATCTCTGCAGAGAAACTGCCCCGGATCATTTCAAACGGAATGACGATGGAGGCTATTCATTTCTCTTTAATCAACCAACCGATGAGGACGAAGAAACCCTTTGTAAGGAAGCGATGGAAGGGTGTCCTGTAGAGGCAATTGGCGAGGATGGGAATTAGCTCGGTTGTTACCGAATATTCCATCACATAGCTGGAAAGCCTCCGGTGTGCATTTTTCAAACCTCGGTCAAAAGACCGAGGTTTTTTTTGGGTAGGCCTCCTTTCATGGGGTGACAGGTCAGGCTTATCCGAATGGCTGTGGAGTTCGCTGTCCTCCGCGAGTCGAGGTTTTAAGCCAAGCGGCGAGCTGAGGACCGCGAGCCCTGCCTTTCATCCGGAGCTTGGTTCATGGTTGGACTTCCGGATGGTTTTTCTCAATAAATCCAGAGCTTGATTCGAAGTAATCGTCTTGAAGGTCTCTCTATCGAATACGTTTATTTTATGAAGCACGCGTGTCGATAGAGACTTGGAGGCAATTCCGATGAAAACCGTACCGATCGGTTTTTCGCTGGAGCCGCCGGAAGGGCCGGCAATGCCGGTGACAGAAAGCGCAAATTCCGCTCCTGATTGTTTTAATGCTCCTTCAGCCATCTCCGCAGCTGTCTGGCTGCTGACGGCTCCGAATTGTTCCAAGGTCTGAGGGTTCACCCCAATGCACTTCGATTTGGATTCATTGCTGTAGGTGGTGAAGCCTCCCCATACTACGGCAGAAGCACCTGGAATATTGGTCAGACGGTCACTGATTCGTCCCCCGGTACAGGATTCCACCGTGACAACCCTTTTCCCAGTTTTCGTGAGATCCTGAATAATTCGTTCTTCGAGAAGGTCTGACTCCACTCCATAAATATATTTGCTGAGAATATCCTCAACAATTTTTCTGGCCATGGCGACAACTTGTTCGGCATCGCCACTTTGAGACTGCAATCGTATATCCACCATTCCCGGTTGTGCGCAGAATCCGATTTCCAGACCATCGTTTATACATTCCTTCAAAGGCTCTTTGAGTCTGCTTTCTACAATCGACTCCCCGATGCCGGTGGTTCGTAGAATCACACATACCAATGGTTTTTCCAAAGGGGAGTGCTGTTTCATATAGGGCAGGATTTGGTCCTTGAACATCGGACGGAGTTCACGAGGTGGGCCGGGTAGCATCACCAGCAACCCTTTTCGGTTCTCACCCGTCGTGGCGGAGTCGATTCTGTCGAACCTGAGAATCAGCCCGGGGGCAGTGCCGAAATAATTGATAATGACCTCAGCCCCGTCCGGAACATCGGCCTGGACATCCACGCCTGTCGGTATTTCGCGGCGTTTTGATTCGAAGAAACTCCTCAGCCTATTCATGACCGTTTCGTCACGGTGTAACGTCTTGCCCAATAATTCAGCAATGGTCTCTCGGGTAAGATCGTCGCTAGTCGGGCCCAACCCACCGGTCGTGAGAACGATGTCGGCAGTGGAAACAGCGGATTCAACCTCCTTCCTGACTTCCTTAGCCTCGTCATCGATACAGATTTGCCGAGTGATGCGATACCCTGATTCAAACAAAGTTTTTGCCATCCACATATGATGGGTATTCAGGACATGGCCGGCCATTAATTCGGTTCCAATATTGATCAGTTCAATCTTCATGTTAACGGGTGAATGCATCGCCTATCATAACTATCATGATTATATGAGTCAGGTAGAAGAAATAAAGCAAACCATCCAGAAACTCTCAATAGAGACACATGCCGCTGAAATTGCGGCAACGGTCATTGTTGTTGACGCAAAATATGAACCGGCGCAAAGGTTTTATTCGAAGTATGAATTTTTGAAACTACTGAACATGCCGAAAAGAATGTTCCTACCCATGATGACTGTTGAGAAGCTTTTTGTCTTTAATGTGAGGGTCGTCATGGATTATACCGGTTGCGCCGTTTGGTTGTAGAAGGGGTTAATATTGGAGGTTCCCGATAGATCAGTTGTTAACGAGTTAATCGAACATGCCGGAAATCACAAGTCATACTATTAAAATCAGCGCCGAACAATCCGACCAGTTGAAGGATTTGCTCACGAAGAGGAATTACGAGTTTCGGGAAGTTCCCTACGCTCGATATGCGGCGAAGGGTGGCAAAGTCAACGTGGTGTCTTATCAAAGCGGTAAGCTGGTGATTCAGGGAAAGAGCACGCGAGAGTTTATTGAATTCACCTTGGAGCCTGAAATTCTGAAAGAAGCGACATTAGGATATGAGGATGTGCTAACTCCATTGGATGGCACCGCGCGGCTGGGTATTGATGAAAGCGGGAAGGGTGACTTTTTTGGGCCGATGTGCATTGCGGGCGTCTATGCCAATGAATCGGTTATCAAACAGTTCATCGACGCCGGGATCAAGGACTCCAAGAAAATTTCCAGTGATCGAAAGATGGCGGAATTGGCAGAGCGCATTCGATCCATTCGTGGCTGTGTGTACCAAGTCGTGCCTATCGGAAATGAAGCTTATAATCGATTGTATCTACAAATGAAATCGGTGAACGGAATTCTGGCATGGGGGCATGCCCGGACGATTGAGAATCTTCTCTTGAGAAAATACCAGATGGATCCACCACCGCTCAGGGTGATCAGTGATCAGTTTGCCGCATCAAAAGCTGTTATTTCAAAAGCATTGATGAGTCTGGGAAAAGAGGTCGAGTTGGTGCAACGCCATAAAGCGGAATCTGATCCGGTGGTGGCGGCGGCTTCCATTCTGGCGCGTGACGAATTCGTAAGAAGACTCAAAACGCTTGGCGATCAGACCGGAGTTGTTCTGCCCAAGGGAGCTTCCAGGAAAGTGGATGAAACCGCTAAAGCTCTTTTCGAGGAAAAAGGAAAAGAAGTTTTCAACAGCATCGCAAAAATTCATTTCAGGACCTGGTTCCGAGCTGTCGGATTACCCGAGCCTCCAAAAACGGTGTGGAAACGTTCTAAGTCCCAGTGATGGGTGTCAGACGTTCAGACCATGGGTGCGAACCTGTAGCGTGCGCTGTCCCCAGCGCATTTCCAGTGGGAAAACGATCCTTTCGGTTGGGAAAAACGATCCATTCGGCTGGGGACAGCCGACGCTACAGCAAGTCTCTCTCCGGAATTTTTATCTTACGCCCAGCCCGGGGTGGTTTTTAAACGGTTTATACAGTAGCTGATTTCTGATATCTTCCGAAACATTCGGGCATGAACAGTTATTCATTTGAAACGGTTTTCCGTATATGCGAGCAGGGAGACAATGTTGCCATTGCTCTGAAGCGGCTTGATGCAGGCACGGTGATACCCGATGTGTCCGGTGAAACCTGGACTCTGGGTCATACGGTTCTCGAAGGTCACCGGGTTGCCTTAAACCGTATCAAAGCCGGCTCCCCTCTCATTTCATGGGGATTACCGTTTGGTCTGGCCGAGCAGGAGATTCAGGCCGGGGAATATGTGTGTAATCAGGTGATGCTTGATGCTCTTTCCCAGCGTACAATTGATTTTGAGTTGCCTGAAAGCCCCAATTTCAACGATCAACGTATTCCTTTTACCTTGGACGAGTCCAAGTTTGTGCCTGCGCCCCAAGTGGATCCGGTTGATTCAACCGTTACTTTCATGGGGTATGATCGTGGGGAAGTTCGAGGTGTGGGGACACGGAACTACGTTCTGCTTCTCGCAATGACCTCCGAGTCAGCGGCCTTTGTTCGTCAATTGGCTGCTCGATTTAATGATCGATTTCAGGGTGACAGTGGATTCGATGGGGTTGTGGCCGGTGCTCATACCGAAGGCGGAGAAAACAGTCGCCCGAACAACCTTGATCTTCTTTTGAGAACACTCGCCGGATTTGTGGTGCATTCCAATGTTGGTGCAGTGCTCATTGTGGATTCGCCTGCTGCCTTTGTCGGGAAAGATCGATTCGAAGATTATCTTAGGGCGCATAAGTATCCGGTAGATGAGGTGCCTCATACCTGGTTTCAATTGAATGCGTCTTTCTCGAATTCACTTGTCCAAGCCGAGCCTCTGGTGGAAAAACTGGTGCATCAAGCTAAGAAAAAGGGTCGTACAGCCCAACCACTGAAACATTTGAAAGTGGCTCTTCAGTGTGGTGGATCTGATGCATTTTCGGGAGTGTCGGGCAATCCTCTTGCCGGTTGGTTAGCCAAGGAACTGATTCAGAATGGCGGCAGTGCAAATCTTGGAGAAACCTCTGAATTGATCGGCGCCGAGCCTTATGTGCTTCATCGCGTCCGAAATCTTGAAACCGCTCGCAAGTTTCTTAAAACAGTGGAACGGTTTGATGAAATGGCTGCCTGGCATGGTCATAGTGCCGAAGGAAACCCCAGTGGCGGTAATTTGTTCAGGGGCTTGTACAATATTTCGATCAAATCAATTGGTGCTGCGCGAAAGAAGGATCCACAGGTTCGATTGGATTACGTCATTGAATACGGTGAGCCTATGAACGTAGGTGGATACTATTTCATGGACAGTCCAGGCAATGATCTGGAAAGCATTGCGGGGCAGGTTGCCTCCGGTTGCAATCTAGTATTGTTCGTCACAGGAAATGGATCCATTACCAATTTTCCGTTTGCACCCACTTTGAAAATTGTCACTACATCGGACCGATACCGGCTTCTGTCTGGCGACATGGATATCAATGCGGGGCGATATCTTGACGACATTTCTATGGAGGATCTAGGTGCTGAATGCTTTGATCTCATGGTAGACACCGCTTCGGGTAAACGGAGTGTGGGAGAAATGGCGGGGCATTCGCAGTTGCAGATCTGGCGTGATTGGCCGCAAAACAGTCCCGAGCTTTTATCGCAGATTCACAATCGACCTATTCCGAAAGGAGATCCAATTTGTATGGATACCCTTATTTCTCCTGACGAGGTTACTGAATCAACTGCGGTTGCTGCCTTTGCAGAAGCGCCTTCCCAAGGTTCCCTTGGATTGATCCTGCCGACAAGTCTTTGCTCAGGTCAAGTATCACAGATGATTGCCGATCGTCTCAATCAGGAGTTTGAAAACTCGGATAGACCTGATGGGATCAAAAGATTTACCGCATTGCCTCACACTGAAGGCTGTGGTGTGGCACGCGGCTCTTCCGAAGAACTGTTTGTCCGGACCAGGTGCGGTTATCTAATGCATCCACTGGTTGGACGGGCGCTTCTGCTGGAACATGGATGTGAGAAAACGCATCACGATGAATTCAGGATTTATCTTAAAAAGTATGGTGTTCCTGAAGGTCGGTATGGTTGGGCGAGTATCCAACTGGATGGAGGTATCCAAAAAGTCATTACCAAAGTTCTCGAATGGTTTGATCAGCCGGTTGAATCTTTGCATTGTTCCGAAACCTTTGCTAATCCATTGTCCGTCGGATTCTTAATCGGCGGAGAGATTTGCAACGCCCAGGTTGATTTATGCAATCGAATCGTTGTGACGCTTCATCGAGAGGGAGGAACTGCCGTCATTCCCTCCGGTTCGCCCTTGCTGAATCAGACAGACTTTATCCTGAACGGGGTTGCCAAACAGGATACGCTTGATTACGGAGAAAAATTCATCAAAAACGGCGTTCATATAATGTCCAATCCTTCGCCACACCTGCTTGAGACTCAGACTGGGCTGGCTGCGACAGGAGTTCACGTGATCCTGGTATTCAACAGCAGCGGTGTCCGGTTAGCAGCACACCCTCTAGTGCCGATCGTTCAGGTAGGCAAATCAGTTGAATCAGATCCAGGAATGTCGCCTGATATTGTTCTTGGAGACGGGACCGATCCAGTGGACATTTTCTGGAGCCGTATCTCGACAATTGTTCGAGGCGATTCCATTCCCGAGACGATGGTATCGGGCAATACCGATTTCCAGATATCGCGAGGCTACACGGGGTTTTCACTTTAAGTTGTTTTTCCACTCTCATGTCAGCACACGTTTCAATTCATTCATTTAGTCAGTGTCCGGCATCAGAACTGAAGCGCATCCGTTATGTTTTGTGCGATATTGATGATACCCTTACCTGGCAGGGTAAGTTGCCTGCCGAAGCCTATTCTTCCATTGAGGATTTGAATAAGGCCGGTATTCAGGTCATTCCCATTACCGGGCGTCCGGCGGGTTGGTGTGACCACATCAGTAGAATGTGGCCTGTGGCCGGCGTGGTAGGAGAAAACGGCGCCTTCTTCTTTTCCTGCCATCATTCGGATAGACGGATGATACGACGATATTTTAAGGATGAAGAGGAACGGAAGGAAGATCGGATCAAATTAAATCAAATACAAACGGATATTCTGAAGGCGATTCCCGGATGCCGAGTTGCTGCAGATCAACCCTATCGGGAAGCCGATCTGGCTATTGATTTTTGTGAAGAAATTCAACCTCCATTGGATTCAACTGAAGTGCAGAGGATCGTTGAAATTTTTGAAGAACAGGGAGCGCAGGCCAAAGTCAGTTCAATCCATGTCAATGGATGGTTTGGACATTATGATAAACTAGCCATGACTCGCCGCTTGTTCGCCGAGTTGTTCCGTAGGAATTTGGAGGAGGAGAAATCTGAATGTCTTTTCGTAGGTGATTCACCCAATGACGAACCGATGTTCGAATTCTTTCCCTTATCTGTGGGTGTTGCCAATGTCATGGCTTTCAACGACCAATTGGTTCATCCGCCGAAATGGATTACCAAGTCTCCAGGGGGGGCAGGTTTTGCTGAAACGGCAGATCGTATTCTGGAGATCGTTTTTTCTCAGGAAAACTTATAAATTCATTTCCACGAGATCTCTGGATTCCTCATAATAATCCTTTGTCGAAAGATGTGGAGATGCTGCCTCGGTCCCCGCAGATCCTACCTGTGTTTCCGGTTTTGTTGGGGAGGAACCATTTGACTGCTTACCATATCGGGGATATGGTTTCCCATATGAAGACAACGTTAAATATTAGCGATGTAACGATGGATCGACTGAAAAAGGAAGCGGTCCGCCAGAAACGAACGATGTCGGAACTGGTGGAATGTGCTTTGCGCATGTTGCTTTCAAAGCCGGAGTCTCGCCAGGTCTTGTCGCCATTGCCAAAATTCAGCAGTGGGGGGACTCGGGTTAACGTTGCGAATCGAGAGGCACTTTACGAAATAATGGAGCGACATTGATGTTCGTAGTAGATACGAACATTCTCATTTATGCTGCTGACACGGATTCTCCCGAGCATGCGAAATGCCGTGACTTGGTGGAGTCTTGGCGCAATCAGTCCACACCTTGGCATGTCACATGGGGTATTGTTTACGAGTTTTTACGAGTATCAACTCACCCGAATGTGTTTCGTGTACCTCTTACTCTTGCAAACGCCTGGACATTTATCGAAGCCATCCTTGCTTCGCCCAGCGTTTCACCTCTAACGCCGACAGAACGTCATCAGGCAGTTGCGGCAGAGGTCTTTAACCAAATTCCCGACATTCGGGCCAACCTGGTTTTCGATGCCCACACAGCCATATTAATGCGTGAGCAGGGCATTAAGACTATCTTTACTCGAGACACGGACTTTAATCGGTTCCCCTTTATCCATGTGGTCGATCCGATTACGCTGCAATGAACGAGACTTGGACAGAACGGAAATCCAGCTTAAACACCAACTCGTTCAATTCACATTCTCGAACGAAAACTCAAGTGCCTTGGGCGATTAGAAGACACAATGAAAGGGATGGGCGAGCTCTGCGAATCCTCAGATAAACTCACGCAGCAGTGGACGCGAGGAACTCGTCCCTCCCGGAATTTGTCTCCATTGGAAGGGAGGAAAACATTTTGTTCGAACGAAATACAATTTCGCTTTGAATATGGATTCCGATCGGTTGCTGCAATTATAGATTTGTTATGGGGAATACCGTGAACGGTTACGATATCTCAGCGCCTGAATACTGTGCTGCACTCGAAACAAGCCTCGGGATAGGACGATGATCAAATCAGTATTACAGTTAACTGTAGTCGTAACGGCATTGCTGTTGGCTGTATGTTGTCAAAGCCAAGAGCGCAATTTAAACGTGGCAAAATCCGAATCAGCAGCCACCGCCGTTGCCAGGCATGCCGAACTCGGTGTATGGGGCGTCGACCTCAGTGCGCGAAAAGAGAGCATAAAAGACGGCGATAATTTCTTTGAATACGCAAACGGCACTTGGCTCGATACATTTGAAATTCCTGCCGACAAAAGCATTTACGGGGCTATCACTCTTCTCAGTGACCGCAGCCCTGACCAAACTAAAGCATCATCGATGATCTGAAATCCAGACATTTCGACATGGGGACTGTCGAACAAAAAATCGGTGATTATTATAACAGCTATATGGATGTAGCTGCGATCAACGCGCTTGGCATCGATCCCATCCGTCCGCTTCTGGCTGATGTTGCTGCGGCGAAAGATGTGGCTGATCTCACCGTTCTTTTCGGCCGGGCTGCCAAAGATAATCTGACATCTCCAATCACTTTTGTCTTCGGTATCGACCGTGAAAACCCGGATCGCTACCAGTTTAGTGTTGGCATCGGCGGTATGAGCTTGCCTGACCGAGACTACTATCTGGAAGACACAGAAAAATTTAAAGAAACACGTGCCGCGTATTCTGCGCATATTGTTGAGATGCTACATTTCGCTGACTTCGAAGGCGCTGAAGCAAAGGCAAAGGCAATCCTCGCGATCGAGACCCAATTGGCAGAAAAGCAGTGGACTCGATCTGAGCGTCGCAACGCGGATAGAACGCTCAATCCTGCAAGTTATGCTGAATTTAAAGAGCAATACACTGGATTTGATTGGGATCGTTTTTTTGCGGCACGCGACATGACAAGCATCGAACGTCTAAATGTTTCTTACCCGGATTGCCGCTTTCAATCACACGAAAAGAGTTAGCCGTTTGACGAGCAAGACAGACAAGGCTGTCTGGTTGCTTTTGACACCACAAAACGTGAACGCCTATTATAATCCGCAGTTCAACGAAATCGTCTTTCCGGCGGCGATTTTGCAGGCTCCGTTCTTTGATCCTGGCGCTGACCTAGCGGTGAATTACGGCGGTATCGGCGCTGTGATCGGTCACGAGATGGGCCACGGGTTTGATGACCAGGGTTCCAAATCGGACGAAAATGGCGTGCAACGTAACTGGTGGACTGATGAGGACCGCGACGCGTTCGAAAAGCGCACAACAATGCTCGGCGCACAGTACGATACCTATGAAGCGGTGCCTGACCACTTTGTAGACGGTAAGTAAACGATGGGTGAAAACATCGGTGATGTTGGGTGGCTAACGATGGCGTATCATGGATACAAATTGGCGCTCGGCGGAAAAGAAGCACCGGTTATTGGCGGCTTCACTGGAGATCAGCGTTTCTTCCTTGCCTGGGCGCAGGTCTGGCAGCGGAAATACCGAGAAGAAGAGCTTATCAACCGTCTGAAGTCTGATCCGCATTCACCTGCTGAATTTCGTGTGAACGGGGTCGTTCGCAATATGTCAGAATGGTACACAGCTTTTGACGTGAAAGAGGGCGATACGCTTTATCTGCCGCCGGAAGACCGCGTCTCGACCGGTAAGTTCGTGTTGTTCTGCCGTGTTTTCTGTGAGTACATAGATCCCCTCTACTTCTATGTCTTCGGCCTATGTATATTACGCGGAATCAAGTTTTCGGATTCGATTTGATGTGAAAAACTGACGCGTCACCGTATCAATGCGTAATCGGCAACGGCGGACAGGAATGCCCACCCTCCGGTGCCTGTTTCTTAACTGAATGGAAGGGCCGGTCAGGGGGCATGCTGGACGTTCTGTCCAGGGGAACGAGAGAGCCTAATGATTGCATCGGGCTCGTCTTTGGATTCTAACGGTTGTGATAAAGAACTGTCCGGTAACCTATCCGAATCTTGCCGTCAATTGACCGGTGCTGAAAAAGATTTTGCAAGGCCTTCACCATTACATCAAAATCGGGATGATCGGTGTTGGGCATGTAGGATGAAGAAAGGACTCTTCCTTTCAGCCCTTCATAATCCAAGTCCTGATGGTTGGCAAAATCCACTTTTTTCCAACTGGATGGAGAGAAAAATGTACCGATGCATTCATCCTCGATGTTCTTGTGATTGACTTGCCGGTAATCGGTTCCGAATTCATTCAGGAACGATTCATAGGCTTCTGCGAACATCGTTCCTTCACTGATGCGATCGTTCCAGATCAGGGCAATGCAGGAATCGGGTTTAGCAATACGACGGAATTCGATGCGTGCTTTCTCCAGGTCAAACCAATGGAATGACTGGGCCGCAGTTACCAGATCGATCGACCTCGATGGTAAGTTGGTCGCTTCAGCAGAACCGTCATGGCTGTGAAATCCTGGAAAGCCTGTGAACGCTTCTTCAGCCGCAATTCTCATTTCCGCGTTCGGTTCTACCGCATGTACGGTATTGCCGAGTTTCAGGAAGATTCCAGTCAGGATTCCAGTGCCGGATCCGATGTCGGCGATAACTGAACGACTTGAGAGACCGCAATGATTCTTCATGTAGTCCAGCATCTCTGTAGGATAGGTCGGACGATAGCGACGGTAGGTATCGACTCTTGAAGAGAATCTGGATTTAGGATCATTCGATTTCATTTCAACGATGATTTATCAGGAAACCAGAGACACCTTGAATTTATTCTGCACGGCCCCTAAGCCATTTATGGAATCTCTATCGAACTCTGAATTATGAAAATCGAAAATCCAGCATCGAATATGCAATATTCAAGAGAGGCAAAGCCTCGTTAGAAAACTTGTCGCCTCCAATAGCGTGACCAGTAAAGGATGAGGTCCTGTTGGTCGGTGTTGTAGGCTTTTTTTAGAGCCATTGACTGTGGGTAACCTTCTTTGAGAAGACCGATGAGTTCGATGAACGATTTACTATTGTGGGCAACCAGGTAGCGTACCAGGCTTTGGGCCAGATCATACTCCCGACTGCTGAGGTCACGCGCCCTAAAGATAGATCCCATGTCTCTTCTGGACAATAGGGCATTCCGGACTTCGTTAATATAATCCCGATTGGCACTTGAAAGAGGAACCAGAGTTGCGGCCATGAACTCGGCCAGGCCTTCATTCACCCAGAGGGGTATCGACCAGTTGCTGATGTAGCGGTTCATGAATGCGTGAGTGCCTTCGTGTACCAGTACTTCGTAAAACCGCTGAATGGCCTGATTCCTGTCCATCCAGGGCTTAACGGTTCGGTTCATAACAATGTAGGAAAAGATCCCTTTTCGCGAATGATAGCCACTTGCGCGGGTGATTCCGGCATCTCGATTTCCGCTGTTGTCGATTGTCCTTGTGAACTGTTTGAAGTGTTCGGTTTCCCAGAAGATGTAGATCGGGCATTTGCCGATCCATATCGTCTCGTTTTTCGACAGACTGAATTGGCTGCTGAGCTTGTTATACATGTCTTCGCAGACATTCCTCAGTGCTTGATCATTAGAACGGTTCCATGCGCTGAACAGAAGGAAGTGAGGGGTTTCCACCAGATGCATCGTCGGAACGATTTCGTTGCGTGTCCTTTCAGCCCAGGCCATGGCCTGGGAACGATTCAAAAGGATTTCTGCAGCGGTGGGTTTTCGAAATTTCTGAACTTGATTCCGGTTGCCTAGCGTGCGACCCGGATCGGTCGATCGGGTTTGTCCCGGAAGAATCTGGCAGCAGATTACAGTAGCGACAATACAGCTGAAGACGATTCGGTGGATCATGGTGGGCAAGTCAGGAAATGAAACGCCTGATGTCTAGGATCTTCCCTGATTAAGCAGGACCCAGGTGCCGGATTTACCCCCTACAATAATATCCATTTTTCCATCCTTGTTCATATCTCTGGTTCTGATCTGCAGTCCGATGCCGATTCCGCCTCCTTCATCTATGAGGTATCGTTTATAATTTTGTTTCATTGAATCCCATTTATAATAATAGAGGCAGGAGGGATCTTTTCCTCCGGGGTCTTTTCCGGAATGGGCACGAACGCGCTTTCCGGTGAGTAATTCCAATTTTCCATCTCCGTCCAGATCGGATTCCAGAAGACAATGAGCTTGGGAGTAACTGTCGTCGATAAGGTGCTCCTTCCACTGTGTTTTGCCCTCGGCAGAGGGTTCGAGTTGTTCTCTCCAATACAAGCCGAAATCATGTCCCTTTCCCCAGATGACATCATTGCGTCCATCTTGATTCAAATCTTTCACGATCATCGGGCAACTCGCTCCACCCAGGGTCCAGTCCGCATGGAATTTCCATTTATTCTGAAGTGGATTGCCGTGAGGCCGTTCCCACCACCCCATGCCGGACAGGATGTCCGGGCGATTGTCCCCATTGATGTCTCCAAATCCCATTCCATGGTCATTGCCTTCGGAGTTTAACTGATGAAGTCTCAGGCTATATGTTTTTGAATCCCCGCTGGCGTTGAACTGATAGACATTCAAAGGCGAATTCTTTTTCCATCGATTGACGACCAACTCAGGTGTCCCGTCTCCATCGATGTCTTGGAAAAAATTCACCTCATTCTGCCCGTGAGTTTTTTTCAGTAAATGGGCTTTCCACAGTAGGCCGATCATCAGTGAATCGCCTTTTGGGTTTTCGTACCACCACACCCCTTGATCATGAAAGGAACTGGAGACCACATCCGGCCATCCGTCCTGATTTACATCCAGAATCAGGTCACCATTGGAATGCAGATAATCGGAGAACTCCTCCACATGACGAAGAATTCTGGGAAGGTATTCCGGTCCGGCATACCAATGACGCCCGGCCACGACATCCAAGTGCCCGTCGCGGTTGACGTCGGTGACGGCACAGCCTTCATTGGCGCTGATCGTGAGCAGGATTTTTTTGAATTGAATCGGTTGTTGAGGCTCATTTGAATCTGCCGAAGACCGGCTGGAATGAGATCCCAACGAAATCAGAGCCAGCAGGACGAATGGCAGACGAGTTGGTCGAAAACTGTCTATTGAGAAAAAATTCGAAAGTCTTTTCATGGGACATATCATCGAGAATTTCAGTGACCCTGCAAGCACATTCTTTGGATTCCCAAACGGGGGGATATGCCCTCCTCGTGCCTTGCATACGACAAAACGACGCTCCCGCCCAATGGTGGACTTATTGTTGAGCGGTCCCGAAGGGGCGAGAATGCACTCTGGAGTTTTCATCAAGATCCGGCCTTACGGTCCCAAGCGGTAACTTTGCTCGGGCTCGTTATCGCCCAAAGCTGACGCTTTAATCCAATTTGTCCTGAAATTCCGGAAGGTCATGGAGTGCGGGCGACGGAGTCGCCGCTTTCCATTGGATGACTGATCAGGCCTAACGGAATGGCAGTGCCACTGAGTCCTCGCTGAGAAACCCTCTCTCTATAGGGAGCAGGGTGGGGGGTGTTTTAAGATGAGATATTCGAGAGGGACTCTTTCAGTTTGTCGATGGCTGAATGATCGGTTTGATCCAGGGTCAGGGGTGTGATCGTGATTTTC
>DUCD01000070.1:26032-37853 GCA_012959985.1 Verrucomicrobiales bacterium
ATCTATTGTTTCATCTAGTGTGTATTTTTCGTCTTGTAGACGATTTTTGTCTTCTGTAAGATCGTGATTTTCTTGCTTAAGAGATCCGCATCGTCCGTGTCGGGTTGGAATTCCTCTTTGGGCTTGTAACCGCCAAGCCAATATTCCTGGGTGCCTCGTGGCGTGGTGAACTCTTTGTAATCGTCTCGAAACATGGTCAGACTCATTGAGGATATTTCGGTGCCTTGAATTTCATCCGGACGGCATGAGGGAAAATTGATGTTCAGCAAAGGATGATGGATCCATTGTTCTTTTCTTTTCAGGAATTCGTTCAGCCAGTTCACTGAGTAGTTTATGTGAGAAGGGTCGTTTTTCCAGATTGAGATGGCAAGTGACGGAATTCCCCACATCGTTCCTTCTCTGGCGGCGGCAACGGTTCCCGAATATATCACACACAGTCCGGCGTTTTCTCCGACATTGATCCCGGAAATAATGCAGTCCGGCAGTGAGTCTTTGAACAGCTGGCACACGGCAAATTTGACGCAGTCACAGGGTGTCCCATCGACTTGGTAAGTATGATGGTTGAACTCGGGACGGGGATGGTAAGTCAGGGACTTGTAGAAAGTAAACGCTTGAGACAGTCCGCTCTGGTTGCTTCCGGGGACCACGACGAAGACTTCATGTTCGCGACTGAGGGTTTCCACCATGGGCGGCAGAGTAGGGCTGTCGATGCCGTCATCATTGGTGATCAAGATTTTCATAGGCGGCTGGATTGTGGCCGAGGTGAAAAGGGAAGGCAATCCTTCCTTGGGTTTTCATACATGGCTCTGCGGTACAACTACCTCGTATATCCCGCAGGGGGCGCCACTTTGGCCTGATGAGAGTCCTTCAGCCTCCGGCCAGCGTTGGCGAAGATCCTGAATGGTAATCGTTTTCATGCCCTTATGTGTGAAACATGTTTTACACTCTTGTCAAACCGTGATTCCACAGTGTTTACAATTCCAATGGTTGTCCGTAACCTTTCTCATAATGATGGTATTGAAAATTGCCCTTATCGGTCTTGGGCGAGCCGGGCGCTTCCATTTAAACAGCATCCGGAGAGCATCGGGAATCCAACTGAAGTATGTGGTCGATCTGGAATCGACCGCAGCGGAGGCCGTTGCCGCCGAATTTGGGTGTTCAGCTTTGAGCGATACGGGGCCGGTATTTCAAGATCCGGATATCGATGCCGTCATTGTTGCAACGCCCACATTGACCCATTATGACTACGTGATGGCGGCGCTCCAGGCTGGGAAATCGGTTCTGACTGAAAAGCCGTTGGGGGTGAGCCTTAAGCAGATTGATGAATGTTACCAAGAGGCTGAGAAAAAAGATCGGATTCTGTTTCTGGCATTCAATCGACGTTTTGATCCTTCGTTTTCCCAAGTAGCACAACGAGTGAAGAATGGTGACATAGGAACCGTTCAGATTGTCAGGACGACCTCTCGGGATCATCCATTGCCCTCTATGGATTACATCAAAACCTCCTGTGGAATATTTCATGACTGTATTGTTCATGATCTCGACATGCTTCGGTTTCTAACCGGTGAAGATCCCGAGGAGGTGTTTGCCTACGGCAGCAACTTTATTGACTCCATTAAGGAGCTTGATGATCTGGATACGGTGATTGTCCAATTGAAGTTTGCCAGTGGTATGCTGGCGACAATTGATATCAGTCGCAATGCGGTTTACGGTTATGATCAGCGGGTGGAAGTGTTTGGAAGCAGGGGAATGCTTCAGGCGGAAAACCGGATCGCGACCACTACGGTCCATTTCTCAGAGGGGTCTGTTCAGAGACCGGCCATCGATCCTTCATTTCCCACTCGCTACCAGGAAGGGTATTTCATTGAATTGGTGAGTTTTCGGGATTGTGTGCTTCATGGAAAGGTTCTTCCCATCACCCATGCAGATGCCCGGAAAAACTATATCATGGCGCATACGGCAGAAGAATCCTGTCGATCCGGCAAACCCATGAAAATTGATTATGGGTGTGGGGTGAGCAAATAAGCCAGCCGTTGTCACAAAAGAATACGACTATGTATTTCAATAGTTTTTCTAAAACCATTCCAGGTCGATTTAATGTTGGTTTAGCTATCCTGCTTCCCAGTATCAGCATTGGCATGACAGGACCTCGTAGCGGTCAGATCGTGGTTGATCCAAAGGGACGGAAAACGTTGGTGGCCCGATGCGCCTGGCAATATGTTTCTCGCATTAGGACGTTGTGGCCGCCGCGGTATTGCGTTGCTGCCAACTGAAGAAATTATAATCAGCTGGAATGATACCGAAGAGCTACACTGTAAGCGAGAGTTGGGAAACAGAGCTTTTCATGCAATTCTTGAAGCGGTGAGCAATTGAGGGATTACCCGGGAGTTTAGGTAGGGCTTGCTCTACGAGCGAGTCGAATGGATGGTGCAAATAATAAAGGTAGGATGAAAACACACCACTCCTATCCAGTATCTGTAGTATGATATCCGGCGCGCTGGGACAGCACTCCCTACCGAATTGTCCTTTGATCTCGTCATTGGTTCCGGAAGGAAAGGTTCCTTGATTGGAGGCAGATCAATCCGACCAGGCAGACAACGATCGCAATCAAGCCGGACTGAAGGAAATAGACTAGGTTGATTTCCTTGTTGTTCATGATCCATTTGACGATTTTGACGGAGAAGGAGCCCATTCCGAGAACCATGACGAATTTCATGCCATAGGCCAGGCTGCGGAGGTGATTTGGTGTGAGCCTCGCCACCAGACTGTTTTCGATGGGCTGCATTCCCAAGGCAAAAAAGATATAGACCATCGAGACTAGGAACAGCGGAATTTCAGTGAGAAGTCCCATCAGAATCATGCAGGGCAGGGACAGGGCGTGAAACATCAGATAGGCATAACGCAGATCCAGTTTGTCGGCCAGTCTGCCTCCGGTCATTTGGCCGAAAATACCAAAAAGGTAAATGCCCGATACCAGTAATGTCGTTCCGAAACTCTGGGCGTCTTTTACCTGAAAATTCTCATTGAATGAGAAAAGACTGCTCAGCGATTGGATGTTTTCTCTGAAGTAAGCGGGAATAGAGACTACGGTTCCACGATAGCAGAATCCGAGCAGGGTCATGCAGCATAAGACCATAATGAAATAAGGGAGCAGGGAATTTTCCTTTTCATTTTCCGAGCCGCTTGAAGTTTTTCCCGACAGGGGAGTTTCATCAATTTCAAGACGCGTTATGAGGAGGCCCAGGATGATGGCAATGGCTCCATAGATCACAAATCCGCTTCTCCATCCGATCAGATGGGCCGCCAGTCCAGCCAGCAATGGAGCTAATCCGATTCCCAGATTTCCCCAGACCCCATTGTTTCCCAAGGCACGACCTCGCTGGGCGCAGGTTTTGCTGATCATGCCGATACCAACTGGATGATAGATTGAAGCGAACAATCCGATCAGACTTAATCCCGCCATAAGATGCCAGGGTTTAGTTGCCATGGCACAGATCATTGAAGCCGTTCCCATTCCCAACATCATGGAAATCAGCATCTTTCGATTGCTCCACCGGTCTCCGAGGAAACCCATTGGAAGGGCCGTCAGGCCGAACAGCAGGTACATTGGAAAACCGAGATGCAGTGTTTCCGGGAGTCCGATCTCCAGATCCTGATAAATCCAGAGAGACAGGGACGGAAAGAGGAGCATGTAGAAATGAGAGTAAAAATGGCCGATTCCGCAAAGGGTCAGGATTCGTTTTTCGTTGGGATTCATGAATCAGTGGAAAGGACTGCGGTTTATTGTTGCGGATTCATCCTAGATGGAAAGTTGGCGTTCCCTTGCCGTAACTTCCCAAGTGTCCGATACCCTGTTTTCGCGGATGACGGTAGCGTTGGAATAAAGGTTGCTGGTAGGGCAAATATGCCATGGAATTCCGTAAAGCATATCCCCGATCTTCAGGCTTGAAGCCTGTTTGCTTTCCAGAACCAGATGCTCTTCACTTTGAAGAATTGGAACGGCATCCGGAGCATTGATGAACTGGACCCGTTTTTCCAACGGGTTTTCTGCGGCAATTGCCTTGTGCCCCAAGTCGACACAAATCCGGTGGGTAGTGGGTTTGCTGATGATGCGTGTCGCCACCAGAGCAGCATGAAGAAAATCCAGATCGGGGAAACTGACCTGTGACCCCCTATCCCAGAAAACGCATGTTCCTGGAGAGCATTCGATTTCCGAGTTTTTCGCATGAATTGGAAATGTCGGCGTTCCCCCGGCAACAATCAGCGGGACGGAAAAACCGGCTTCCTCAAGCCTCGATTTCAGTCTGTGGACGGGATCATAAGCCTTTTGGCACTCAGCTGTTCGAGTAGTCAAATCTTCCTGGTGAAGATGCCCGTCATAAGGGTGCAGACCGACCGGGGTCAGTCCAGAAAGTTCAGAGATCTGTTGATATAATTCGAATGCCCCTTCATCGGGAGTCAATCCGGTTCGATGCATTCCGACATTCAGATCCAAAAGCACTTGCAGGGGCTGGCTTTCGTCAGCAAATGCCCGTGAGAGATCTTCCGCAGTAGGGAAGTTATCCAACAAGGTTAGGAATCTTACCCGTGGATATTGTCGAACAAGTTTAAGCAGTCTCTGAACATTCGGACCAATGGGTTGATAGGCCAGAAAGATGTCTTCTGCACCGACTGAAGCCGCCATTTCAGTCTCGGAAATGGTCGCAGTTTTGAATCGGGTAATTCCCTCTGCCAAGATCATCCGGACGATTTTCGGCATTTTATTGGTCTTGAGATGAGGGCGCAGTCTTTCAGTCGATCCTGCAATCCGAATCATTCGTTTCAAGTTCTCCCGAACCCTATCCGGATAAACCAGTAGGGCAGGAGAATGGATTTTCGACATATCCGAAACTGCATACCAGGGAAGAGGCATATTAAAAGGGTGAATGGACGAGATGGATTTGTCGTCCCTCGTCATAGAACGACCTTGAACTGGGATTCAGCCTATTCAATCTCGAAGATAGCTTCGACTTCGACTGAAATATTGGAAGGCAGCGAGCCCATTCCGACGGCGCTCCGAGCTCCAACGCCCGTCTCCTCTCCAAATACTTCGGCGAAAAGCTCACTGAATCCATTAATCACAGCCGGATGATTTTGAAAATCGGGGGTGCAGTTCACCATCCCGAGGACTT
Source organism: Verrucomicrobiales bacterium (assembly GCA_012959985.1). GTDB lineage: Bacteria > Verrucomicrobiota > Verrucomicrobiia > Limisphaerales > DUCD01 > DUCD01. Next base: position 31,204 of record DUCD01000070.1, read on the forward strand.
TAATGACTCGTTTCACTCGATCCAGGCTTCCCAGATTGGATTTCAGTGTTGCCAGAACAGCCAGCCCGACTTGCCTTGCTGCCTGGAATCCTTCCTGTTCGTTCAGGTCTTCTCCAATTCTTCCCTGTATCAGGGAATTGTCCATTCGGACAGGCCCATGGCCGGAAACATAGGCGGTATTACCTATGATGACGATTGGCTTGTAGACTCCCGCCGGTTTCGGAGCAGGAGGGAGTTCCAAGTTCAATTCCTTGATTTTGTCATTTGCGCTCATAAGAGCATATCATTCAACAAAGGGCCTTCTTTGTAAATTCCGAATATCAGCGATGAATATGTCCGAGTGCTTGAAAAAAAGGGCGGATTCCCTACCGAATCCGGTATCTGCTTGAAACCCCGGATTCTCAGATTATTTACGTCTTGGAATGTTTTGTGAAGACATTATAATTTTTCATCGTCGATTTGATAGGAAGTAGGAAACTATATGTATTTAAAGATGGCCAAGCGTGTGGTGTTGGAGACAGACAAACGTCTGCTCGGCAAATTCATCCTGAATTTCGGATGGCGAGGCATGCAGTCGGTCCGGAAATTTAAGAAAAGGCTTCAAAAGGGAGAGTATTTCCCGGCATTTCTCTACATATCGATCATCAACAGTTGCAATCTCCGTTGTCAGGGATGCTGGGTGGATGTTGCTTCCAAGCAGGAAAAGATCGATGTGGATGCGATGAACCGCATGATCGATGAAGCCAAGGAGGTGGGGAACCGGTTTTTCGGAATTCTCGGAGGCGAGCCCTTCATGCACAAGGAACTCCTTCCGATTCTTCGGGCACATCCAGAATGCTATTTCCAGGTTTTCACCAATGGACAATTGATAACGGATTCGATTGCTGCCGAATTAAAGGACATTGGCAATACCACTCCGCTGGTCAGCGTCGAAGGCAGTGAAATCATCAGTAATGAACGTCGACGTGGGAAAAATGTTTATCAACGGACCATGGCCGGGTTGCAAAACTGCCTGAAGCACAAATTACTGACCGGTGTCTGCACCAGTTTATGTCAAACCAATATCGACGATTTATTGTGTGAGGAATGGATAGACCGGCTCATTGAAATGGGAGTGATGTATACTTGGTATCATACCTACCGTCCCGTGGGTCCCGATGCCAATGAACAGCTTTCCCTGACTCCGGAACAGCAGTTGAAGATCCGTAAGTTCGTGGTCGAGATGCGTGTTAAGAAACCCATCGCCATCATTGATGCTTATTACGATCATGATGGCAAAGCGCTATGTCCGGCTGCTACGGGAATCAGCCATCACATCAGTCCCTGGGGAGGGATTGAACCCTGTCCGATCATTCAGTTTTCCAAAGAGTCAATCCACGATCATTCCAAACCTTTGAAGGAACGCATGGAGGAGTCCGTCTATCTGAAGGATTTTCGAGAAACGGCTGCCGGAGCAACACGAGGCTGCATTGTGCTCGAGAGGCCGGATTTACTGAAGGAAGTTATCGAGCGTCATGGCGCTGCCGACGGGACGGCAAGAGGGACAGCGATGAAGGAGCTGGAAGCCATGGTTCCTCGCCCTTCTCAGTATAATAAGGCTGAGCAGATTCCTGAAAAGAGCTTTGTTTATCGAATCGCAAAAAAATTGTATTTCAATGATTTCGGTGCCTACCGTGATCTGGATTCCAAGTAACGGCCCATAAACATTTGTGTAAGAGAACTCCTTCATCCTGTTGAGAAGGAGTTCGCCTGAAGAATGAATTGTTAACAGAAGAAACAAGAATGAAAAACAACTCCATTGATATGAAAAGCCTTTTGATAGGTTTTTTATTTGCAGCCCTATTGTTCACTACGCTCGGAGCGACTATCATTGCCAAGGAGCGTGATGCCTACGGTGAAAAGGTAACAGCGGCCATCTTGACCCACGCTGGAATTGTAGCCAATGCGGCGACCAAACCGGTTTATGATCAATACCGGAGTTATCTGAATTATACCCGAAATGAAAAGTAGATTGGGTGATTCCAGAACCGGAGCGCTGTTTCAGCGTACCGTATAGGGTGATGGGTGCTGGATATTCGTGAGGTCTTTTCATTCCAGCTGATCAATATTGTTCCGGCCTTGCGCTCTAGGGTGCGCCCCACGGCCTTCATTAATACCTTCCTGGTCCGACAGGAGAGCGGGCAACAGAAAGATCATGGAAGCCAGGGCAGCACCGAACACGGTTGCTGCCAGGATTCCGAATTCCCTGATGGGAGGGAAAGAGAACAGGCTGAAGGTGGCGAACAGGACAGCGAGCAGAGCGCTGGTTGCGATAATGGCTGGACTTTTCACCTGAAAAGTCGTTCGGAGTGCCGCATTGGAATCTCCGCTTTTTTTAAACTCCTGGAACCAAAAGGTGATGAAGTGAACTGAATCATCGACGGCGATTGCGAAAGCCAGTGCGAACACCATTATGTTCACTGAGTTCAGGGGGATATCAAGAAGAACGGCTGTCAGTACCGCCGGTATAAACGGGATGAGATTGACCCAGACGGCTGTCATTGCCAATCGGATGGATCTCCACAAAACAGTCAGTATCATACCTACTGCCAACACTGTGATTCCCGAACTTTTCCAAAGCGCGCTGACGATTCGACGATCTGCCTGGAGAATGGAATGAATTCCTTCCGTGGTGGATATTGAGGTCTGCGCCGGTATTTCCTGAAGGGCGACGGCCTCGATTTCCCTAATCACTTTCAGGTATTCTCTGGAAGACATGTCTCGGGTTCGGACAATAAGGTAGGCCGTCTGATATCCTGGATCACATAGGACATTCATGAATGGGAAGTTGGCTGCCTTCAGTGCCATGATAAAGATGTTTCTGATCACTCGGTTTTCAGGCAAATTCATTTCATCCGGTTTTTCCCCGTTCCAGATATGGTTCATCATGGATAGAAGCTGTGAATAGGAGTAGACGCCCGAAATTCCAGGATTCATTTCGGCCACGGCGTGGAGTCGTTCCAAACTTTTCAGGAATTCGATATCGTTAATTCCTCCGAGTTCAGACGTCTTCAATTCTATCCGAAACAGGTTATAACCTCCATAGTGTTCGTCCAACTCTTCGAGGGCCGATCGAGTGGCGCTGTTTTTCTGGAGAAACTCTTTCGCCCGGACATCCGTTCGGATATTCTGTATGAAGGGAATGGAAACCACCGTGAGGATCCCCGTGGCAAGCATCGCATGTTTGCGTCGAGGTCTCGTCTTGTCGAACCAAAGAGCCATCGCCTCAGAAGATCGATTCAATTTTGTTTCCGGATTGCCGGCCCGTTCCCTGGAAGCCACCGAATCCCTGAAACCGCACATCAGGCATAGCACGCTGAGGCCTGGTCCGAAAGTCCATCCAATCACGAGTAACATTCCAAGGGCTCCGCAGGCCCCGAATTCGAGAACCGGTTGCACCTCGCTGAACATCAATGAAACGCAGCCGAGTATTGTTGTGATGCACGCGTAAATTGAAGAACGAAACACCATGTTGCAGGCCGACTGAATACGCTCTTGCTTGCTCAACTGTGGATTCGATTGTTTGAAGGCAATCGATAGATGAATCAGTAAGGTCAGGTGAATTCCACCAATCAATGGCAGCAGCATGATCGAATACAGATTCCAGGTAATGGAAAGAGCAGCCATCAGGCTTGAGAGCAATGCCAGCACTGCCATCGGATTCAGAAGGGCGAAGATCAATAATCGGAGTGATTTCAATGTCATCCATAGAATACCAAGTATCAGGATGGCTGCCGCTGGTAGAAAACGGAGTCCGTCCTGATGCACTTGAGAACGAACCTCGTATTCAACCTGCGGGATGGAGAGTGTTTGGAATCGGCAATCCTCACTTCGAAATTGTGCCAGTGTTTCTTCGAGGTCGTTCAGTAATCGCTTTTGTTGTTCCGGTTCGCTAAAGTTGTTTCGGTAGGTGGCCGTGATCAGAGTGCGGGTCCCATCTTCAGATACCATGACGTTTCGGATCAGAGGGTGGGTCAATGAAAACCGGGACAGAGCTTCCCTTTCCTCCTCACTGAGTATGCCTTCAGGGACCAATGGAACCATTTCAAAGCTCAGTCCGCGACGAACCGGTTTTACAGCATGAGTCAGACTCTTGACGGTGGTGATTTCAGGGAGCATCAGTAGTTGGTCGGAGAATTGTCTCACTTTATCCAGACCGTCTTGACTGAACAGATCCTCCGGCTCCATACTGATAAGGATCGCGACATCTTCTGCCATGATTTGGTTGATCCGGTCGAACGTTGCGAGATTTCTCTGATCCCCCTCGAGCAGGATCCGGGCGTCCGAGTTGAAATCAGAAAGAAAATGATTCCAGAGCAGAGGTGAGATGAGCAGGAAGCAGATCCCCAGGCAGATTCGGGGATTGCTCAGAAACGGATTCCTGATCCGGCTCTTGATCATCTAATCGATGGCTGAATTAAACAGATGGCTGAGTTTTTCGGGAATTCGAATGGGGCGTTTTGTATCCGACCTCATACAGATGTGAATGGTATGCCCTCGGGCCAGGAGTTTCCCCTCTCGCATCACAACGCATGAGGCTTTAAGCCTTGTGGCAGATAGGGGTTCAAACCAACCTGCGATCTCCAGTAGATCATCATAATAAGCAGGGGACTTGTAGTCACAATATGATTCGATGACGGGAAGCATCACCCCACTGCGTTCGATTTCCAAGTATGAAAATTTACTCTGACGGAGCACCTCATTTCGACAACGCTCGAAATACACATAATAGTTTGCGTAATAGACCACGCCCATCTGATCTGTGTCGGCGTAGGGAACCCTGTAAGTTATCACGGGCGCCTGGGCTGGAAAGTGGTTTTGCTCTGCCATATCGATATTTGAAAACGATAGACTTCGGCTTTACCGGATAGCAAACAGAAAACAAAAAGGAATTCCGTTCTCGTGATTTCTACTTGAATTCCAATGAAATATCCTGACGGCGATAAAAGCAGGTTCCATTGACATCTTCGCAGACGTTATAGAGGAAATAGGCCGGAATGGAAACGGGCTCCTCACTCGGAATATTCCCGGGGTTGATTTCAAATTCCAGGCGCCGGACCCGGGAATCAGTCGCTTCTTCCGGGTTCGGATAATGAAATATCCGGCTGGGAATGACCGCATTTTTGGGTGCTGAGACCCAAAGTTTCAAATCATCGGATTCATTGTTCCAATGAGCCTTTTTGTCGGCGATGGGACGCAGGGTAAAGTGAACACGGAAGGAGCCATCTTTTTTGGATGAGGCGACGATTGTTTGCTCAATGTGAATGAATTCACCGGAATCTCTAAAGATGCGGCCGGAAGAATCGGGTTCTGATTGGGATTCCGTTCCGTTCAAAAGACTTCTCGAGGGTACGGCGAATTCAGCACCGCTGGGTTCAACCGGCAATGGCACCGGTTGTGCTCCCTGTTCCAGGATTTCCTCTCGGGCATGGTTCACCCAGTCGTAAAAAGAATAGGGCTTATCCAGTCGAGGACCGTATTGTTGAATACGTCGACGCCAGATGTATTGGTTCGGATCGATATTCAACGCCTGTTGCCAATAGGTCACTGCATTTTGAAAATCGTCCTTTCGGCGTCCGGGAGATTCGTAACGTCTGCGCAGCGCTACACCCAATGAAAAATGAGCTTGTCCGGAATCAGGTGACAAAGTGAGGGCTTGTTGGTAAGCATTTACGGCTTCGTCCAGATGGTTCTGATTGCCCCACAGTACAAGATCATTCCCCAGGGACATCCATTCGCCCATTGATGAGAAGGACGTTTTGGTTTCAATTTGCTGTTCCAGGTTGGGAGGGGTGTAGGGGAACGATTTGACATGCTTTTCACCGTCCTTTGAATCTCGGTAATTGTGGCTCAGGAAATCGGATTCCAATGATTCCGGATGCATTCGTTTAGAACGAATGATTCCCATTTCATCGATCGCCAGGGTAATGGGGATTCCACTGACTCCCAGGAGATCCAGCGAGTCGATCATGATCGGCCAATCCATTTGTTTCCACTGCATGAACAATCGTGCTCGATCGGGATGTTGTTCCTGAATGATACCCACCATCTGGAATCGATCTTCGTCCTGAAGCCCTTCGGTTGCTTTGTGCCACCCGGGCACATGTTTTCGGCAACCCGCTCACCATGAGGCGAAAACGTGAAGCACAACTTTCTGCCCTCGAAAATCCTGAATGGACATCGGACTACCGTCTTTCAGGGAAGGAAGCCGCAAGTTCGGAAAAGGCTTGCCCACCTGAAGTTCCAAAGCAGACAGGGAATTGAAGCAGTCCATCGTTAGAAAAGTTACCGCTATCCACGGCGCAATTGAAAGTCCATATCGCATAATAGGAGTCCGGTTTAATGATTCAACTAATCCTATGATAGTCGTGGGACTCTATTTATTCACGGCAATTTTCTGATAATGTGTTGAAAGTAGGGCTCGCTGCACTGCTATTAGGTTGAGGATAGTGGTTAACCTGCCACGAGGATTACTTCCAGGCTTTTCCAGAAGGCAGGACTCGTCCATCCGGCTGCTCACACTGTAGCGTGCGCTGTCCCCAGCGCATTTTCGGCGGTTTCGGCTGAGGACAGTCGACGCTACAGCACGGGGAGAATGCGTCTGATATTTC
>DUCD01000071.1:0-12959 GCA_012959985.1 Verrucomicrobiales bacterium
AAGATTGCCGCACTCCTTCGCAACCGGAGGGTCAGTTTATCTCAGCACAGACGGGTCAGTTTATCTCAGCACAGACGGGTCAATTTATCTCAGCGCCAACGCTCCTTGAAATAAACGACTTACATATGGAGGCGAGGGTCGGACTCGAACCGACGAATGGGGCTTTTGCAGAGCCCTGCCTTACCACTTGGCTACCCCGCCATGGGGAGGAGTTAAAATAGCGAAGATTCTTTCGGATTCAAGAAAAGAATCAATAGAAATTGGTTGAAAGGCAACGCACGAGGATGTTTACGGGAATATTGTCATTCAAAATCTGGACTGATTTCCGAATTTCGGGGCATATTCGATGAATGAAATGTTTTGTAACCGGCGCTTCAGGTTTTGTGGGAGCAAACTTGGTGAATGCTTTAAATAAGCAAGGCCATGAAGTAAAAGCGTTGTTGAGGGATGGGAGTGATCGTCGGGGATTGAATGGTCTGGAATTTGAAGAAGTGATCGGAGATCTGAGCCGAGGTGATTTTCTTAGAAACGCCATTATCGGATGTGATTGGTGCTTTCATGTGGCTGCCAGCTATCATCTATGGTTGCCCAACTATCGCCCCATGTACCAAGCTAATGTGGAAGGCACTCGGAACCTGATAATTGCCGCCTCTGAGGCAGGATGTCACCGAATTGTGTATACCAGTACGGTAGGGTGTATTGGATTACCCGGCAGGACTCCAGGAAATGATCAGCCAACCGATGAAACGGCTCAAACCAATGAAGCTCAGATGTCGAACCACTATAAGCGCTCAAAGTGGCTAGCCGAGCAGGAGGCGCTGAAATTGGCAAACCAGGGGCGTCCGGTGGTCATTGTCAACCCTAGTGCTCCCATCGGTCCAAGAGACGTTAAACCTACACCGACGGGTCAAGTGATTGTCGATTTTCTGAATGGAAAAATGCCGGCTTACCTGGACACTGGATTGAATTGGGTTCACGTGGCAGATGTTGTCGCAGGACACATCCTTGCCGCAGAAAAAGGACAGATAGGTGAACGCTATATCCTCGGCCACGCAGACGGGAATTGGAGTATGAAGAAATTCTTTCAAGTCCTGGAATCGATTACAGGAATTCCAGCCCCCCGATTCCAAGTCCCCTACTCCGTGGCATGGACCGCAGCGATGATTGATGAAACCATCTCAAGATTCACCGGTAAACCGCCCAAAGCCCCCATTGCCGGAGTGAGAATGGCAAAACACAACATGTTCTTCAATCCACATAAGGCGATTACAGAACTTGGCATACCCCAAACCTCACCGGTAGATGCCCTCCGGGATGCTGTGGATTGGTTCAGAGACAAGCCATACGTTAAGTGATACCAAATGGTGGAAAATTTCGGGCTCCTCATATTTGACTGGAAAAGCAATGAATGAAAATGAGCAGATTTCATCATTTCGGGTGACAAAAACCTACTCACCATAACCAGTCACCGCCAGATTCGAATTCTATCTCCTCGCCAGTTTCTGGAATATCTTGATCAAGACTAAACAAAAAAGGCGACCCTTTCGGGTCGCCTGTTGAATTTGTTTCAGCTAATTTCAGCTGAATAATTGCCTAAACCTACTGAGGTCCGACCAAAAGCCATCCGGCTTCTGAAACGATTCCAGGTCCACCTGGATTGAACAATGAGCCAGATACGCGTTCTCGTCCGTTCATGAACCAGACAGCGACTAGACCGAGTTCCGAATGTTGGAACAGAATGTCGTCATCTCCATCACCGTCATAATCGGCGGCTCCTGAAATCCGCCAAGCGGGATCTCCGGTTACATTACCGCTGAGCAGCCCTCTACCCACACGGTTCGTTGGACCATCGAAATCCCACGTTGCCAGCAGACCTGTGTTGTCTTGGAAAACCAAGTCAGGCTTTCCATCACCACTGAAGTCACCGACGGCGACGGCATTCCAAACCGAGTTAGCTCCAAGGCCGGCATTGTATACTTCAACACTAAGGACATCGGTTCCATCCAACATCATATAGTGGATGTCCCCGCCCGCAGTCTGAACAACAATGTCATCAGATCCATTGCCATCGAAGTCGCCGGTACCGACAACCGAATCGTTGCCATCTGCCAATTGTCCGATCGAAACAGGATCACCCGAAGCGGTAATGCCATCCATTATCCATGCTTCCAGATCCCCATTTGAGTTTCTGAATAACAAGTCGGCATGCCCATCCGAATTGAAATCAGCGGTTGCAGCAACCGTCCAACCATCCGAAGGAGCATCCGGTGAAAGGAAAGATCCCGAGATTCTTTTCAGACCACCATCAATGAACCAAGCGGCCAAGGTTCCATCAACGTGCTGGAAAAGCAGATCTGAATTTCCGTCAGCGTTGAAGTCACTCTTGGTTGGATCACCAGCCGGATCTGGTCCGGGACCAGGTTCTGGATCAACCGGTGGGTCTGTCGGATCTACGTTGGCCATTTCACCGAGCAGTTCGATCTCAGCGATCTGCATGCTGTTGTCGTTTCCGGCCGTGGTCGGAAACGTCAATTGATAGGTGATGTAACCCGCGCTGTTGTCAAAGCTCACTTCCACTCGGGTGAAACGATCTGCAAAAGCAGGAACATCTCCCTCAGAGATTAAAGTGAAGGTGGTACCGCCATCGGTGGAACCTGACAGTGAGTAGCTACCTGGATCTCGATTCGGAGAATCGTTCGCCGAGGTGAGGCTTAGGCCAGTTACGATGCTACCGCCAGTAGTCACCGTGAGGCCCGTCGGTGTCGATCCACCGGCCCCGTCGAAGTTCAAGTACTTCGTTCCATCATCATTATCAATCGCATTGGCAACTCCTTCAGCACCTGGACTATTGTCCGATGAGGCGATGATTTCGTTGTCAGGTGCGGTGACATCCTCTGGACCAACAGGATCAGGACCGGGATCTGGATCAACAGGACCATCACTGAGCGCGATGGCTTCCAATCCTGCCAGATTTGATGGAGGTGTTGGAGGTGAGGTAGGTCCACCTGTAGTTACAGTAATCGTATTGGATTGGCCGACCAAGTTACCGTTGGCATCAAATACCCATACTTCAACAGCGGCATCTGAACCTGCAGTAACCGTATTGATGGAGACAACTCCGCCGACAAAGTAACCCGCTCCGGCTCCGGATAGGAAGGTTGAGACGTCTCCTTGCCGTTCCACTGTGCCACCCACTGGCCCTGCGTACAAGACCGCGATGTAATCAGCACCTTCTACTCCAGCTCCATTCAAGGTCACTTGTGCGTCCACTGATGGAGGTGCGAAGTTGGTGAAGTTGACTTGCCCTGCGTCAGCAGGTGCGGGTCCGGGATCAGGTCCAGGTCCAGGTCCAGGTCCAGGTCCAGGTCCAGGTCCAGGTCCAGGTCCAGGTTCGATACCCAGAATGCTGTTAATCGAATTGCTTGCCAGTTCTCCTATCTCATCGGCTGTTAGAACCCTGCTCCAAATAGCAATGTCGTCTATGTCGCCTTCCCATTCGCGATTTCTCGCGCCTGGGTTTTCACCGATCATCAACGGTAGACCACTATCGCTAAGCACTGGCGGTGTTGTGCCGCTCTCGGCCAACGCTCCGTCAATCCATAGCTGGGTGCCGACGGAGGAATCGCTGATCGCAACGAAATGATGCCACTCACCATCGTTCACGTTCGGCGCACCGGCAGCCGGCTCACCTGTACCACCGGCATAAGCGATGGAGTCCGTACCGCCTCGACGAGCCACACGATAGTTGGAACCTTCACCTTTGGAGATCAATGCCTGCCAGTTCGTGTCGAAGGCTGCGACTCGGAACCAGCCGGAAATGGACATGTCCCCGCCCGGAAACTCGAGGTCGTTTTCGTCACCACCGGTGATTTCAACAAACTGATCCTCTCCATCGAGACTGACCGCAGAGCCAAAGGCACCATCGACAAACACGGGATCTGTAGATCCTCGGGCTTCGCCATGGAAACCACCCACCGAGTCATCGTAGTTGTTGTCGAATGCCCAATAGGCTACTAAGCCATCATCGAATGCAGGCGCAGGTCCAGGTCCAGGTCCAGGAATTGCCAAACCTTTGACAATCTCGATCGCGTTGATGGGTGCACGGGCTGGAGATCCAGTGGTCGGCAAACCAGACAGGGTAAAGCTGCTTCCGCTGACTCCTTCAAACACCAGATAGTCTCCTTCGCCACCCGCGACGAAATCACCGCTGAACGGTCCAACGTCAACATGGGCCAGGGTATTGTCCCCGATGGTGTATTCACCACCACGACCAACTACACCACCCTTGGTATAAACTACGACGCTGTAATCTCCTTCGAAAGGAACACCATCAACGGTGACCGAATTGGGATCCGTAGCGTTGGTGTCAAGGTAACCCGTCATCAGATCGAGATCTTCGCCGGTACCATTGTTGTTCTCCTCATTACCACGCCCCTGACTCGACCAGGTATTAGCGGAGGTCCAGCTAACACTGGCTCCAGTAAGGGTGACGTCATTACTATTCGCGATGTAATTGTCAAATGTCGCGTCAGCAAAACCGTCTCCATCATAGTTCGAGACGAACAAACCCGAGTTCCCTGAGGTGTAAGTTGTGTCTGTGGTAGTGACGGTGGTCAGTGGAGTGGTAAGATCACTCAAGTTATACAGGCGGCCCGTCATCATTCCATTTTTCCCTTCGAAAACCAGACGCAACGCTGTTTCAGCGTTTCCATCGAGAAAGTTTTCAACCAAGAGGGGCACTGGCCTTTCATCGATGATAACTGAGATCGAGAAACCCAGGCTAGAAGGATTGTAAGCAAGCGCGTAACCGTCCGTCGATCCGCCGCCAATATCCGTTGTCATCGCAAATAACCCAATCAGTTGATTGAGGGACGCATCGTAAGCCGGGACATCGACACTCAAAAAGAAAGATCCGTCCTAAGTGACGTCCGTGCGAAACGCCCCGCCGCGCGACCCGCCAAAAGCCTCTGGAAAGGGTGACGCAGCCGTCGCCCGAATGCGGTATTCCCCGTCCGTCACGGAAAATTCCATCGTCGGGAATTCAGTGATGGATGCAATGGAGTCGAGCTCTGTCCAACCATCGGAGTTATCATCGTCGAAATTATCTTCCTCTGTAGCCGCTCCACCGACATCGGCGGAAAGCGAATCAGCAGAACCATCAGCACCCTCAAGGTTGTTCCAAACAGCGGTTCCGAAGATTCCGGCAGGGCCATCCACATCAGATCGACGACCATCAGGTTCCTCGGCCGCAAAGTTGATTGCCAGACTGCCAAACTCCAATGACGCAGGAGGTTCACCGCCGCCACCAGTTACCTCGAATGCTTCCAATCCTACCAGATTCGTCGGCGGAGTTGGGGGAGTGGTTGGACCACCTGTTTTAACTGTTATTGTGTTGAATGTGCCCGCCAAATCACCATTGGCATCCAATACTCTAACTTCAACTTCGGCATCGGCACCGGCGGATACAGTAGAAATATTCACTGCCATCCGGTTAAGGCGGATTCGGTATTCTGTAACCTATTGATTTCCAGCATATAACGAACCAAAAACAGCCGCCGCGATATAACTTTTCGACAAATATGGTAAAATCCGCAAATGATTCTCGGTCAGTATGTTGCAGCACAGTTGCTTTCTTATGTTCCGGATCGGACTTTTCGCCGATTTGTCGATAAATACATTGGAAATTACAAAATACGCAAGCTTAGTTGTTGGTCTCAATTTGTTGGTATATTTTTCGGACAATTAACATTTCGAGAAAGTTTATCTCAGATTGTTGTTTGCCTGAAATCACGTGAAAGGGACCTCTATCACTTTGGAATTAGAAACCCGATTGCGAAAAGCACGCTCGCTGAAGCCAATGAAAGTAGGAATTGGAAAATCTATCGTGACCTGGCACTGAAATTAATAGAACGCGCGAGGATATTGTATCGAAATGAGGACCACCAGGTTGACATAGAAAACACAATTTACGCTTTGGACTCATCAACGATAGATTTATGTTTGAACTTGTTCCCGTGGGCCAAGTTCAGACGAACAAAAGGCGCTGTTAAACTTCACACCCTAATCGATCTTAGAGGTCCGATTCCAACTTTTATAGAAATCACTACAGGAAAAGTGAGCGATGTGAAAGTGCTTGATAGTCTGGATATTGAACCTGATGCGTTTTACGTGATGGACCGTGCTTACGTTGATTTCCGGCGATTATATCGTTTCACTTCATTAGGCGCATTTTTCGTGACTAGAGCAAAACGAGGAATGAGGATGCGATCATGTTTCTCCAGAGTTGTTGATAAAGCAAGTGGCTTGAGATGTGATCAGGATATTTTGCTCAAAGGGCGAAACAGTTCAAAGGACTATCCTGAAAAACTGCGCCGCATTGCTTATTGGGATGAGGACACCAAAAAGAGGTTCGTATTTTTAACAAACAACTTCCACTTGGATGCAAAGATAATTCCATTAATCTATAAGCAGCGATGGCAAATTGAACTTTTCTTTAAATGGATTAAGCAACACTTGAGAATAAAGAAATTTTACGGAACGAGTCAAAACGCTGTGCAAACCCAGGTATGGATCGGCGTGTGTGTTTACGTTCTAGTTGCAATAGTGAAACGAGAGTTAAATATAAACCATAGTGTAGGTACAATTCTGGACATTCTTAGCATTAATCCGTTTTCGAAAGTCCCTCTGGTGGAGCTACTTACAAATTCCGAGTGTGTAAATCCCCACCCCGGATCTTCTAACCAGTTGGAATTCAATTACTTATAACCGGACGCCAGTGAGAAATATTAATAGAGCCACCGAGAAAGTAACCTGCTCCGTCTCCGGTCAGGAAGGTGGACGCATCTCCATGCTGAGCCAAAGCTCCTCCCGTTGGTCCAGCAAAAAGAACTACCGTGTAGCCGTCGCCTACACCAGATACCTTTGCATCCACTCCAGGAGGCGCAAAGTTGGTGAAGTTCACTTGGCCAGGATCAGCTACTCCTCCTGAGGTAGTAACCCTGACACTGTCGATTTCCCAGTTTGGGGTCATCGTTCCATTTGTGTATTGGCCATCAGGAACTGGATCTGTACGATGTCACCGGCACTGAATCCAAATGGCCCGGCCATGCTCGTGATGTAAGTTCCCGCCGCGTGGCCGGTAGAGATTCCGCCAAAGGCCTTCCTTCCCCGGAGGACGTGCGCGCCGATGAGGGCTCCGGTGTTGTAACCGTTCTCGGTGAACTCGGTAGCTTCGACATAGTCAAACGATCCTCCATTGACCCTGATATACAGCGCGGCTCCATCCCAAAGTCCGCCAAAACGCCTGCCAGCCTCAATATCGTAGCGATGATCAAAAATCACGAAATACCCCCCATTCTCATCGACGGTGAGTTCGGGACTCGTCAATCTGGTATGCTGGTTGGGCACTCCGAATCCGGCTTCCTTTTCCGAACCGTCTGTCCACCAGGCTTCGGCTACGGCATCGTAGGCCCATGGATCTGTCGGCAGGTTTTCGCTGATGACGGTGAATCCACCATCGCCTCCGGAAAAATCTTCATTAAGTAAATCGACGGCCCCTGCGGAGGAGACCATCGCAATGGCCAAAAATGGGGCCACAAGCAGATTACTGGGTAGATATTTTGACATAATAGGGATAAGTGGAGTTATTTCATAGCCTCAGTCACGAACATTATTGTTGATCATGAGGGGAGTTGAGGGGACTTCAACCGGAAATGAAAATTATTGCCATGTCCGGAGGAAGCACTTTCGGCAATCTGGACTACTTGAAACCAGCTGAAAAATTTGGAGCCGACCGGTCCATTTCAAAACCATTCCGGTTGCATGAAATCAAGGCTATGGTCGACGACCTACTTGGCCTCAGTCCTCAAACTGATGGAAACGGGGATTCCACCTCATAAATCATTCCCATTCTATAGTCGCCGGTGGTTTGCTTGAAATATCAAGGCAGACGCGATTAACTCCCTGCACTTCACTGGTAATCCGGCTGGAAATGGTCTCGAGAACTTCATAAGGCAACTTAACCCAATCGGCTGTCATCCCATCCTGAGATTCTACAATTCTCAAAGCGATGGTATAGTCATAGGTACGCTCATCCCCCATGACACCGACACTGCGGACCGGAAGCAATACCGCAAAGCTCTGCCACACTTTGTAATACCACTTACTTTTCTTCATTTCTTCGATAACGATTGTATCGGCGTTCCGGAGGATCTCACATCGACCTGGTGTCACTTCACCTAGAATCCTGACCGCCAAGCCGGGGCCGGGGAACGGATGCCGATGAATCATTTCCTCAGGCAAACCCAGTTCCAAGCCTAACTCCCGAACTTCATCCTTGAATAAGCATTTCAAAGGTTCGACCAATTCGAAATCCATGTTTTCGGGTAAACCTCCCACATTGTGGTGGCTTTTAATCATGGCGGCCGGATTTCCGGCAATGGGGACTGATTCGATAATGTCCGGATATAAGGTGCCCTGGGCTAGAAACTTCGACTGTCCCACTTTTCGAGTCGCATTCTCGAAAACAGTAATAAAGGTGTTCCCTATTATTTTCCGTTTTTCTTCCGGATCCACCACTCCCTGGAGCCGGTCCAGAAAAAAGGCAGTCGCCTCTTCATAGTGAAGCTTGAGGGCAAAATGCTTTCCGAAAACCTCGCGCACCACCTCGTCTTCTCTCGCCCGGAGCAGTCCATTATTGACAAATATACAGGCCAACTGATCGCCGACAGCACGGTGAATCAAGGCAGCTGCCACACTGGAATCCACTCCTCCGCTGAGACCAAGGATAATCTTTTCATTTCCAACCTGCTTGCGGATGGCCGCCACAGCCTCATCGATGTAGTTTTCCATGGTCCAATCACCGATGCAGCCACATATTCCATGCACGAAATTGCTGATGATTTCCTTTCCGCAAGGTGTATGAACCACTTCAGGATGAAACTGGAGACCGAAAATCTGACGATCACGATTCTCAATCACGGCGTTGGGTGAATTCTCCGTTTCCGCAACTGAATTAAATCCATCCGGAAATTCGGTCAATTTGTCTCCATGTGAATTCCACACCTGAAATTCCGCAGACAATGCGTCAAAAAGTCGGCATTTCGAATCGGTTACTCTCAAGGTTCCTTTTCCGTATTCTCGCTGATCACAGGACTCGATCTTTCCTCCCAGAATGCGACCGATCACCTGAAGTCCGTAGCAAATACCGACAACAGGTATACTCAAGTCAAAAATCCTTGAATCCGGCAAAGGAGCATCGTCCTGGTAGACGCTTGATGGCCCCCCCGACAATATAATTCCACTGGGATTGATTTCACGGATTCGCTCTGCAGGGGTGTCGAAGGCCAGAATCTGGGAGTAGACCCGACATTCACGAATCCGCCTAGCTATAACTTGAGTATATTGGGACCCAAAATCTAAAATGAGGATGCTGTCTTTCATGAACTTAAATCGTTTCCCCAAGGCAAGCGATCCCACGACAGCTCGTTTTCCAATTGTGCCTATTCAAAACTGGAAAAAAAGAAATGGGATCAGACTGAACCAAGGGGATCATAGTAACATATATCAAAGGAATGAAAAATCACTGCGCCCGGGCACTGGCTCCTGCAGTCGGCACCAATCCTACCTTTCCAGTCTTGGGATCATAGATGAATTTTTGACCGGTTGGTGGCTGGGGAAGCCGTCCTATATGACCGGAACCGGCCAATTCCTCCAAGCTCACCGGATTTCGGCCTTCCACACCTTGAAAAAGTTGCACCGCCTGTTGGACCGGGATCAGGCTAAGGGTTTGCGTTGATCGTGTTTTGGCATTACTGACTGCCCCCAGATAATCCAGTGGGGCAATCCCTGTCTTGGCGATCGGTTTATTGGGGGAATCCGATTGAACCGAGGTGGAATCGTCCGCCCCGGAGGTCTCCAACTCTTGCGAAAGTTTCTTATTACAGCCACTGAGCAAAGCCAGAAAAACTGCCATCAATATAGGAAAAACAAATTTCATTGTCGTTTGAATACATGAAATATCCGACAGCGGCCGGATAAACCTGACTGTAAACAAGGAATTTAATCATTAATCCCAATGAATCCAAGTACGAACCGGGTTGTTATTTGGATGTTGGGTCAGCCATTCCGCAGTAGCTGAAGAGACGCTTTTCGGGCCATCAGCACAATATCGGCATCCTCTACTAAGTCGCCGAAGATAAATGAAGGCAATCCGCTTTGCTTTTGTCCCAGAAACTCACCTGCCCCCCGCATCTTCATATCAAGATCGGCCAGTTTAAATCCATCGGTTGTTTCGGAGAAGGCCTGAAGACGTTCCATCACGTTCGAAGTGCGCTTGTCAGTGACCACAATGCAGACCGAATCGTGAACACCTCTTCCGATTCTTCCCCGCAGCTGATGTAACTGGGCAAGACCGAATTGTTCCCCATTGTGAATCAGCATGATGCTTGCGTTCGGGACATCCACTCCCACTTCGACTACGGTAGTCGACAACAGGACTTTGATACCCCCGGCTCGAAACTCATCAATGACCGATTCACTGTCTTCACTGGATAAGGCCCCATGGAGCAACTCAACTCGGTGCGGCTCAAGTTCACTTCGGATGGGGTCCAGATGAAATTCCACGGCCTTCAGGCCTGAAACCGCATCCTCCTGGTCGATTCGGGGAAAGACAAAATAGGCCTGTCTCCCCTTTTCCAATTCGGTTTTTACAAAAGCAATAATTCTAGGCAATCGACTGGAAGAGCGGATGAAAGTTCGAATTCGTCCTCGCCCAGAGGGTTGTCCTTCAATCCGGGATAAATCCAGATCTCCATATAAAGTCAGACCGAGAGTTCGTGGAATCGGGGTGGCTGTCATGATCAGGAGATGAGGAGATTTGCCCTTTCTGAGCAATCGCTCTCTTTGTCCCACTCCGAAACGGTGTTGCTCATCGATAATGACAAGACCGAGGCGATCGATCTGAAAACCCGCTTCAAACAAAGCATGCGTTCCTACCACTAAGTTGGATTTCTCAAAGAACTCTGTCGACTTGGATTGGGCGGTGTAGAGACGAACATCGATCCCGAGAGGAGTGAACCATTGCGAAAAGGTCCGAAAGTGCTGTAAAGCCAGGATCTCTGTCGGAGCCATCAAAACCACATTGTATCCCGATTCAATGACATCGCAAATCGCCCCTGCACTGACGACTGTTTTCCCGGAACCCACATCTCCCTGAAGAAGTCGCCTCATAGGGACCGTTGACTTGATATCGCCTTTGATCTCATCCAGGACTTTCTGTTGAGAAGGAGTCAAAACGAACGAAAGACCGCCAATCAACCGCCGGCATAGTTTCCCTGTGATTTTTTCATGAGACAGGCTTGACCTTGAATGCAGAGCCGCTCTTCGCCTGGCAAAATCCAGTTGGAGAACCAGGAATTCTTGGAACGCAAGATATTGACGGGCCTTGAGGGCATCCGGCAGCTCATCTGGAAAATGAATCGCGAGAAGGGCTTCCACAGTATTCATGCCCGGTATTCCTGGGATTTCAAGTTTAGGAAAATCCTGAAGACAGGACGACAATTGATGTAGAGCTTTCCAGATCAATTCGCGCAGTGCCCGTTGCTTCAACCCGTCCGTCAAGGGGTAGATCGGCACGATTCGATTCATGTGGAGGCTATTATCTTCCGCGGAATCCACCTTCTCGGTTTCGGGATGCTCAAGGGTGACTGGATTCATCTGAACCAACCGGCCAAAAACCATTATGAGCTCTGCCTTGTGATATTTTTTTTTGAGATAAGGAGCATTCCACCAGCGACAGCGAACAAGCCCCGCAGGGGTTTCGACCAACATCTCAAAAACCGATTTACGGCTTCTGGGAATTCGTTTAAGATTACAGGCCATAATTCTGCCCTGCACCAGAACCTGCTGGGGAGTTGCTTGAGGAGATTTACCGGGAGTCCAGAACTGTCGTCGATCTTCGTAGCGTTTCGGTCGATGCATCAGCAGATCCTCTACGTTACCAATCTGTAACTTGGACAATAACCGCTGCCGTTCCTTTCCCACACCCGACAATTGATCCAGATTCAATACCGTTCCCTCCCGGAAAAACCGAATCAACCTGACCTTATCAGTCGAATTACTGATCTGCTTCGCTTCGTCGCCAGATGTCTTATCCATGAAAAAATAAAAACTCTGTTGTTCCTTCTTCCACTGCCATGGTAGTGGTATCCACCATGAAGAAAATCCTCCGCTGGATCATCCGGTTTCTCCTGCTGTGCCTGACCTTGGCAGTGGGTCTGATTTTATTCAAAGACCCCCTTCTTCGCAATGTCGTGAAAAACCGGATCCGATCCACGACCGGAATGACTGCAAAGATCGGCAAGCTCGAGGTCGGTCTCCTTTTTCCAACGGTAACCATCGAGGATATGAAGCTCTACAACTCCGCGGAGTTCGGAGGATCCATATTTCTGGATCTGCCGGAACTCTATCTGGAATACGATCCCTCGGCAATTGCAGAGAAAAAACTCCACCTGGATCTGGTTCGCCTGAATCTCAAGGAAATCAACATCGTGAGAAAACCCGATGGCATCTCGAACTTGAAACGCCTGGAGGAGGTTTTAAAGGGAAACAAGAAAAACCTACTGACGAATCTGGAATACGATGGGATTGATACATTTAACCTGACTCTGGACAAAGTCAGCATCACAGAAATGAAGACAAGCGAGAATTCTGAAGTAAAGTCCTTCGATATTGGATTGAAGAACCGAGTCTTTACCGACATAGAGACCGAAGAACAGTTGACCAGCCTGGTATTTAAGAATCTGGTGCCGCAATTCTTCAAGATCAGCATTTTCGGGACAGACAACTCAGGGACAATACCATCGAAGCAGGAATCCCCCTGAATACGGCCTACACGCCCGCGGAAGTTGACTATTTTCTGAATGATGCCGAACCAACGGTTCTGGTTTGTCGCTCCAAAT
>DUCD01000071.1:12969-17592 GCA_012959985.1 Verrucomicrobiales bacterium
GTCCTTTACCGAATCTCAGGAATTAACACTTTGAACTCTTCATCCTTTTTAATGGATTCGGCAAATCCTGCCATCAATCTAGGAATGTTATCCAAATCCCCCAAATGGATCATTTCCACCGGTGAATGCATATAACGATCGGGAAGACTGATCAATGCAGACGGGATTCCACCTCGGGTCCAGAAAATAACATCCGTATCCGTCCCTCCAGTTGAGGAGGTGGTTTCATATTGAAGAGGCAGACCCATTTTCGAAGCTACAGAATCCAGACGATCGACTACAATCGGATGATTGCCAATGCCTCGGGTAATCGTCGGACCGTCCCCCAGAGAAATGTCGCCATGCTGCTCCTTACTGATCGTGGGGACATCGGTCGCATGAGTCACGTCAACAACCAGGGCAATATCCGGATTAAGGGAATAGGCGATCTGGCGTGCCCCTAAAAGCCCCACTTCTTCCATCACATTTGAGACCACACAGACTTCAGGGATCAAGCTGCTACCGGCGCCACCTGATTCTTTGAGTAAGCGCAGAGCTTCCGCCACCGCAAAGGTCCCTGCGCGATTATCGAACGCCCTGGCAACAGCCAAATTCTCCCCCATTCGCTCAAATCCACGATCAATGGTGATTGTATCCCCGATTCGGACCATTTGCTGTGCCTGTTTGCGGTTGGAAGCTCCGATGTCGATAAACAAATCATGAATCCTGGGCAATTTCCTTTCTGCGTTAGCTTTGGTCAGATGAGGAGCGACATTTCCGACAACTCCCCGAATGGAGCCTTTCTGAGTATGGATAAGCACCCGTTGGGCTTTGGTAATTGCCGGATCAATCCCCCCTTGACGCCGAACATAAATAAATCCTTTTTCTGTGATGTAATTGACGGCCATCGTGATTTCATCAGCATGCGCCGCGAGCATTAACCGGGGAGTCCCCCCTTTATTCAGAATGGCCACTGCATTGCCATAATGGTCGGTAAATGTTTCTTCAGCAAATTGACGAACATAGTCCAACCAGACCGCTTGACCACGCATTTCCTGCCCGGATGGACTCGGGGTATTGATCAAAGTTTCAAGAAAACGAATAGAATCCTGTCGCATACGGAAATGATTATGAGAGGATTCTCAAAAAAATCAAACTCACTCGCCACTGGACAGCCGAAGGTCGGTTTGTTTACAAACACCTTGTGGATCGCGAATTGCTGAAACAGGCCAGTCGAATCGTTGTAAAATTGGGGACCGGCATCCTAACGGATGACCGTAATCACCCGGATGTGGCTCAGATAGAGCAGATCGTCCTCCAAATAACGGCATTAAGAAAAAAAGGGAAAGAGGTTGTGGTGGTCACATCCGGGGCAGTGGGAGCCGGCATGGGGGTTTTAAAGTTGGGTAAGAAACCCTCTCAACTGGCCCGAATGCAGGCTTGCGCCGCGATTGGTCAATCGAGGTTGATGACGGTTTATGAACGCCTGTTTTCGAAAAACGGCCTTCATGTCGGTCAAGTACTGCTAAGTCATGAAGACCTGGAAGATCAGGATCGGCACCTGAAGGCGCGAAATACTCTGCTGGCCCTTCTGGATCACGGGATCATCCCAATTATCAATGAGAATGATGCTGTCTCCGTCACTGAACTTAAATTCGGGGATAATGACAGATTGTCGGCCTTGGTAGCCTGCCTGCTTCCGGCCGATCTATTGATATTGCTGACTTCTGTCGAAGGATTGATTCAGAACTTTGATCAACCCAACTCCCACCGCATTGCTGAAGTGGCCCGAATCGATCGACAAATCCTCGAAATTGCCAAAAACACATCCAGCCCGACGGCTGTGGGTGGAATGGGATCAAAAATCGATGCCGCAAAAATCGCCATGCGATCGGGAATCCCGATGGTCATCGCCTCTGGAAGAAGAAAACGGACGCTGTCGGACATCATCCGGGCTAAAGATATCGGCACGCTTTTCATTCCAAATGCTAAAAAACTGGCAGGAAAGAAAAGATGGATCGCCTTTTTTCATCACCCCTTTGGATCCCTATTGGTGGATGACGGCGCTCAAGAGATTCTGCGCCAAGGCGGCAAAAGCCTGTTGCACCCAGGGATCATGGAATGTCGTGGAGATTTCAATTCTGGAGACGTCGTGCGGATCTGCGATGAAGACGGTACTGAATTTGCACGGGGAATATCCAGAAAGTCATCATCTGAAATTCGAAACCGTGAAAAGACCTTGAAAGTAATCGTTCACTGCAATCATATGGTAATTTTATGAGTCAGGGCAAATCAGCAATGGAGGATCTTCTCGAAATTATGGCGAAGCTGAGATCTCCGGAAGGTTGCCCTTGGGATCGGGAGCAGGATCATAAAAGCCTGAAGTTTCATGCCGTGGAAGAAGTTTATGAACTGATGGATTCCATCGAAGCGGAAGACGATGTAGAGATGCTGGAGGAATTGGGAGATCTCCTGCTCCAAGTGGTTTTTCATTGCCAACTGGCTAAAGAACGCGGTGTATTTGACTTTGAGGATGCGGCACGGCGGATTTCAGAAAAACTGATTCGACGACATCCTCATGTTTTTGAAAATACCGTTGTGGATTCTGTGGATGCGGTGTGGACACAGTGGGAACAGATCAAAAAAGCGGAAAAGGCAGGAACGCCCCATGAACGTCAATCGGTTTTTGACGGTATTCCCAAGCACCTGCCTGCCTTGCTAAGTGCGGAAAAGACTATCAAAAAGGCCGTCAAATCGGGAATGATGGAGCCAATGGCCCCAAACCACGATTCACCGACAAGTGATGCGATGGGGCTGCAGCTATTCAAACTGGTCCAATTGGCCTACAGTCGCGGATGGTCAGCAGAAGATTTATTAAGACAGGAAACCAGGAAACAGGAATTGAATTGGAGAAAAAAAGAGTCGAATCATGAATGATCAGAGGTACGGAAAATTAGCAAAACTTCTTGTAGAGTATTCAACTTCGCTGAAGAAGGGAGAGCGGGTGCTTCTGGACATGATCGATGTGCCCGATGAGTTTTCAATTCAGTTGATGAGGGCCACCCGAACAGTGGGAGCTATTCCGATTGTCGAAGCTCGTCATACTCGTCTCATCCGGGAATCACTGCAAGGCATCTCCCAAGACCAGGCAAGCCTGATTCGGGATCTGGAGATGTACCGCATGAAAAAAATGGATGCCTATATCGCTATCCGAGGCAACGCGAATGCCAACGAAAACTCGGATGTAAAACCAGACGACATGGCTCTCTATACCCGAACTTTCCGGCCTGTTCAAAACTACCGAGTGAACAAAACAAGGTGGGTTGTTCTACGATGGCCAACAGCCAGCATGGCCCAGGCAGCCGGCATGAGTACCGAAGCCTTTGAAGATTTTTATTTCAGGGTATGCACCATGAATTACCCGAACATGGCCAAAGCCATGAAACCTCTTCAAAAGAAAATGGCCACTACGAAAAAGGTCCATATTAAGAGCCCGGGCACCGACCTGACATTTGATATCGATAAAATGGGAGCGGTCATGTGCAAAGGCGACCGCAACATCCCGGACGGAGAAGTGTTTTCCTGCCCGATTAAAAACTCTGTCAATGGGGTGATTCAATACAACACCCCTTCCTTGTATTCCGGCACCACCTTTGAAAACGTCCGGCTCGAATTCAAAAATGGAAAAATCGTCAAGGCGACTTCCAATCATAACAAACGCCTGAACCAGATTCTGGATACAGATAAAGGCGCTCGGTTCATAGGAGAGTTCTCACTGGGTTTCAACCCGCATATTATGAATCCAATGTGCGATATACTGTTCGATGAAAAAATTGCGGGCTCCCTGCATTTCACTCCGGGCCAGGCCTATGAAGAATGTGATAACGGGAACCGATCGGCAGTCCACTGGGATATGGTATTGATTCAGCGAAAGGAATGGGGCGGCGGAGAGGTCTGGTTCGATGATAAATTGATCCGTAAAGACGGTTTGTTTGTCCCCAGAGAACTTCAAGGATTGAACCCACGAAACCTAAAATAACCAGATTGACTCAGCAGGCCCCAAATCGCCCCCCCGTCGCTTAGTTCTTATTTCATCTTATGATCGTTAAACCTAAAATACGGGGATTCATTTGCACGACATCACACCCCGAGGGATGCACCCAGCAAGTCCAGGAACAGATCGATTACATCAAAGAACACCCCCCCATTACCAATGGGCCGAAAAAGGTTCTGGTGATCGGGGCTTCAACCGGTTATGGCCTTTCGTCCCGTATAGCTGCCGCCTTCGGTTGCGGAGCGGATACCTTTGGCGTGTTCTTCGAAAAACCACCTTCAGAAGACAAAACAGCTTCTCCCGGTTGGTATAACTCAGCAGCCCTTGAAGAGACGGCTCTCCAGCAGGGACTCAAAGCAGCCAGCATCAACGGTGATGCTTTCTCCGATGAAATCAAGGAACAGACAATCAACCAACTCAAAAACAATTTCGGCCCGGTGGACTTGGTGATCTATAGTCTGGCTTCACCTCGCCGTACCGATCCACAAAATGGAAATGTCTACAGATCCACATTGAAACCCATCGGCAAAGCCTATACGAACAAGAATTTAAACACCTCAACCGGCCAAGTTACCAAAGTCACTATCCAA
>DUCD01000071.1:17602-37789 GCA_012959985.1 Verrucomicrobiales bacterium
CCTGCCAACGAACAGGAAATCCATGATACCGGGAAAGTCATGGGGGGAGAGGATTGGGAACTTTGGATCGACGCATTGAAGGATGCCGAACTCCTTACGCGCAACTTCATCACGGTCGCCTATTCCTACATCGGCCCGGAACTTACCTGGCCTATCTACAAGAACGGAACCATCGGCAAAGCCAAGGAAAGTCTGGAGAAAAGCGCAGCCGATTTGAATCAACGTATTTCGGATATCGACGGCAATGCCTATGTTTCCGTTAATAAGGCCGTGGTCACCCAGGCAAGTTCCGCCATTCCCGTCGTTCCTCTCTATATCTCCATCCTCTTCAAGATAATGAAACGACAGGGCACTCATGAAGGATGTATCGAACAGATTCACCGACTTTTCGCAGACCATTTCTATTCCGGCAAACCAATCCAGACCGACGATAGAGGACGAATCCGGGTAGACGATCTGGAAATGCATGAATCAGTTCAGTCTGAAATTGGAACCACCTGGCAGAAGATCCATTCTGACAACATGAATGAGTTTGCAGATTTACAGGGCTACCGAGAGGAGTTCCACAAACTGTTCGGATTCGGAATGAACGGAATTGATTACGAAAAGGACGTGAAAGTGGATATCGGTATACCCTCTCTTAAATAATTCACTGAGGGGGAAAGGCATATATCCTGCTTTGAATGCGGATACATGAGAACCTATAAGGAAACTAAATCTGAAACCCGGTAAATCTCTCCGCCTCTGGCACCATTTTCCAAAGGCAACACCCTAGCCATATCTACCGAAAAGTGCCGGTAGATTAAGAGCATCCGACACACTTCTTTTTTTGAAAACTGATTGATTCGTCACCGAATTACCAGTGCTGGTTTTTTATATCAACAAACTCTGAATAGCAACTGTTTTTTGACAAATTATTTGGAAGCTTTACGGGTGGAAGTTGTTTTCAAAACCTGCCATCACTTCATAAAAAAGGCATTATTGCATTGCATTTTTCTACAGGGTCATTTTTTCCGCCTCTGTCGCAAGATCCGTGTCATTTTTTCTCAACACAGATATCTCAGATTGATTTCGCAATGCTCTGCAAATCAGAATCAGGGAGGATCCACTTGGTTGGCGATCGATTCAGCACGGAATTACCGTATTTAAACAGGTAAAACCTTTTGATTATCAACTGGAAACAACTTTCGAAGTCTCACTATTGAAAAAAACAGATAAAAATACCCACACAGCAAAAAGAAGGGCATACATCCTGCTTTCATGAAATATATGCAAAAATTTCCGGCACAACTCATAATGGGAAATTCAGCAGAACTCTCCGCCGCCGTTTTTCAATACGGGGGTAATGTCCTAGCCATATCCTACCGAAAAGTGTCGGTAGATTAAGAGCATCCGGCACACTTCTATATTTGGGGTGCCGGCGGTTTCAGGTGCCAAACCGCCGGCCAGCTCTTTTCTAAAAACATCCTTAATCTGACCTATCACCCGATTGCGTCACGAATAGAAGCAAAAACATCTTTGGCAATTTTAGGTGTAACCGATTGAGCGCCAGCATCTTCAGGTCGAATTACCAACTCATCGGGAAGTTCCAACAGAAAAGGAGAAGGATAACTGGGCAGAGTCTGACCATGAAGCTTCCGCCCCATGGAATAACTGAGGGTTAAAGAAATTTGAGCCCGGGTAATTCCCACATAAAACAGCCGTCTTTCTTCTTCCAGCGTTCCCTCGCGTTCAGATCGTTCGTGTGGCAACAAACCTTTTTCGACACCAACGATGAATACATGGGGGAACTCCAATCCTTTGCAACTGTGCATTGTAATGAGGGTCACTTCATCCCGCCCCTCCTCTTTTTGCTCCTCTCTGGATGAATCGAGACTGATTTCTTCAAGAAATTTTTCAAGCCGTTGAAATCCCGTTTCGGTTGGAGCACCGGTATTGCCCAAGGTCTGAATCAACTGATTAATGTTCCGGATACGGTTTGCCACCGACTCTTCATTTTTTTCCCATTTCGGGATATCCTGAAAATAACCGACATGATCCATTATCCCTTCTGCCCACTTCTTCATAGAAAGTTGATCCCGACACTGTAAAACGTCCCTCTCATTGTGAATCAGATCCAGCAGCACCTTCAATCCGGTTCGACCACGTGCTGACATCTTGCCTGTGTCCGATATGTCTTTCATGACAGAATAAACTGAGCATTGTTTTTCATGGCTCTCGGCAAGCCAGGAGGAACGAACTCGATCACTCAACCCACGGGCCGGAACATTGGCCACTCTCAGAAGATTGATATCATCGTGAGGATTGAGAATCAGTTTTAAATAGGCAAGGAAATCAACGATTTCCTTACGGTCGAAATAGCTTTGACCTCCGACCAACCGATAGGAAATCGTTTTTTTTCTGAGCGCCGTTTCCAAAATACGAGCCTGTTGATTGGTCCGGAATAGAATAGCCTGATTGCCCCAGGTAATTCTTCGGGCTATGCGGTTGAATTCTACCTGATCGACAATGGAACCGGCCTCCTCCTCGCTATGCTGAAAACAATGGAGATTAATGGGCGCCCCCTCCCCTTTCGCCGACCAGAGCTGCTTTGGTCGACGTTGGGTGTTATTCCGAATGAGAGCATTGGCAGCCTTGAGGATAGTATTTGTCGAGCGATAATTCTGCTGAAGTTTGATGACCTTGATTTCAGGAAAATGATCTTCCAGATGTAATAGATTGGATAACTTTGCACCCCGCCAACCGTAAATACTCTGATCATCATCTCCCACAACACAAAGATTGCGGTGTTTCTCGGCCAGCAACTTGATGATTTGAAATTGCACGGCATTGGTATCCTGATACTCATCTGCCAGCAGGTATCGATATTGGTTTCGACAATCTTCAAGAACCGCAGGATGTTCCTCCAATAGTCTTAGGGTTAAAAGAAGAAGATCATCAAAATCCACCGCATTACAGGCTTTCAACGATTGGTCATAATACTCGACAAACCGGGCGACCAGACCGCCGATGGAGTCGGGTTGCGCTACGGAATGGGAATCACCACCGGCATTCTTCAATCCGCTGATCCAGCCCCGTATGGTCTTGGGCTCAGCATCCTTTCCTTTGAGATTCAGTCGGCTCAACACTTTTCTCACAACTCCCAGTTGCTCCGACTCGCTGTAGATGACGAAGTTCGGTTTGTATCCTAACAATCCGATATGCTTCCGAAGGATCCGAACGGCCAGGGAATGAAAGGTGCATGTGGTGGGAGAGTTCTTTTTGTCGGCATTTTTTTTCTTCCTGATGAGGCGGCGAACCCGCTCCCTCATCTCCTTAGCCGCCTTGTTTGTGAAGGTCACCGCAAGAATGTTTTCAGGGGAAACTCCTCGCTCAATCAAATACGCGATTCGATACGTGATGACTCGGGTTTTACCTGTCCCGGCACCGGCTAAAATCAGTAAGGGACCTTGGGGGGTTACTACCGCCTCGCGTTGCTCTCCGTTCAGGGAATCCAGATTCACCATGTGCGGGCGGAGTGTGTCGAGATCACAGATTGAAGGGAAGGAAAAACCTTGGAAAAATCATGCTGATTTTCTTTTCAGATCTTCCTCAAGAAACTGAGCAACTGCCTTGAATTTAGGAATATTCTGAGAGTCATATTCCATCAGTGTTTTATGGGCTTCCAAACTGGTTTCAACAAGATCAACCGCATCCGTGGGTTTCTCCGTCAATTCCAATTCTCCAGTATCGACTTGTATTAAAGGACTGTTTTGAATGATATTAAAAAGTTTGAGCACTCCCAAATTATCTAGCAACTCCAGTATTCTTGCGTTGGGATGATGCAACTCGATGGTCAAGGGCCCGCCGTAGCCGGTCATTTTCTTAGTCTTCAGGCAAACGCCTGCCAAAACCCCAAGGAAGGTGCTATCCATAATGTTGCACTTCCTGAGATCCAGAAAAAAACATCGCGTCCCATCTGCGACGGTGTTTTGGAATATCTTTTTCAAGCCAGCGCCGCATGAACAATCCGCACGGCCTTCAATTCGGATCAGAATTCCTAGATCCAATACTGCAATCGACATTTCTGACGGCGTCATTTTTTAATCCAAAGTCTCGATCTACCGATCCTCAACCTTCCATGGAAACTGACCAACAAAGGTCCCCCCAATACAAAAATAGAGAACGTTCAATTTCGGGCAGATCCTTCCAATATTTTCACCAGCGTTTGCTGCAATATCAGTTCCCTATTTGTAGAACTGGAAATCAAATTCAGATTACAATCCAACAGCAACTGCATACCCTCGATCAGCTCGATGATTGAAAAATTGCGCGCATGCAAGGCACTCCGGTATAGCACAAATGGATTCGTTGCCAATGGATTATAGCGTTTGTCCTTGGGAAACGAGCCTTCTGGAACTTTACTCAATTGGCTTTTAAAGCTAGCATAGTTCGGATCCCACTTCAACCATCCCAAACGGACCATTTCCTTGACCCAGATCATGGTTCGGACTTTACCGATCAGACCATAGAGAAGGCCAATGGGAGATTTTTTCGGATCGAGCTTCACTTCCCAAAGTTCTTCATCGAGTATTTTGAAAAACTGAGGAATTTTCCGATCCCCGAAAGAATCTGCAAGAGCAAATGCCTTCGCGTGTTTGTTCCGTGTTGCAAGAATTTCCACGTCCTTTAATTCAATGCCATCCCGATCTCCGATGTAGATCACCAATTTATCCAGTTCGCATTCCAATTCTCTGGGAGAAGGTCCAACAAACGATACCAACGCCGTCAGAGCCTCTACGGAAATCTCCTTATCTTGACGGCGAATCGCCCCACGAACCCAGGAGGCGCCTTTTTCAAGCCAATCCTTGTCATTGATGCTGAGTCCTGCGTAGGACTCCACACTCCCCATCTTGCGAAGACCGGTATAAAAACTTTTCCGTTTGTCGGTTTTACCGGAACTGATCAGAAAACGAACCGTCGTCCAATCGAAATCCTTGATTGATTGAATGAGGTTCTTGAGTTGATCACCCACTTCTTTAGAAGCAGATACGCGATCATC
Source organism: Verrucomicrobiales bacterium (assembly GCA_012959985.1). Taxonomy (GTDB): domain Bacteria; phylum Verrucomicrobiota; class Verrucomicrobiia; order Limisphaerales; family DUCD01; genus DUCD01. The sequence continues at coordinate 22,644 of DUCD01000071.1, forward strand.
CCCCATGAAGGAACAATTCTTAAGCCAGATTACTTTGAACTTACTGAAAAACGGAAAGGTATTGAGCGCCTGCCTGACCTGAGAGATGATTCGAAGAGCTTCATGGACCTGCCCAGCCTGCCCCTCAATGACTTCCTGTTCGGGATTATCAAACTCCTTCAACCAGCTATGGAAGATCTGTGCCGATCGACGGCTGACTGTGAAGTCATCGTCTCCACAAATTAATACCGGAGACAGCAGCAATTTTCCCGATTTCGTTCCGGACATTTCGGCCTCAACCTGCGTTGTTCCTCATTCCGGAGTTCCACCGTTCTCATTGATTCTCTCCAGCACCTCAGACATATCTTCCACTTGGTTAAACAGATTGGAACGGACATAAATGGGACTTTTATGTGCAGAGGCAATAGCGAGGCAATCACTCGGTCGAGCATCGATTTCCACGATTTTCCGAGCCATCTCATTTTTCTGTTCCAAAAATATTCGCGCAAAATAAGTGGAATTCCTCAATTCCGTAATAACGATCCGATCCACCGTTATATTGAATCCCTTGAACACATCGGAAATCAAATCATGGGTCAAGGGACGTTCCTTAGGCGTGTCTCGAAGAAACATTCCGATCACGGCTCCCATGTTGTGCTCCACCTGAATGACGAACACTTTACTGTCGTTTCCAATGAAAATAGCGCAACCGCTGTTTGCAGGGAGAATTCCCCGGATATCGACTTGCACCACGTCATTACTCATAGGAAATCATTCTACTCGCGGAGTGAAGAAAAACAAGACAAGAAAGCCTTAAAAATTGGTAAAAAGGAGAGAATCTGTGAAATGGGCCATCGGTCGGGAACGCTAAAAAAACAGGATTGCCTAATCCTTTGGAGGATCACCATAATGGTCCCTTGAATTTCCTGGAAAAAATTATCGAGTGGGATGGTCTTGCCGACTGGAGTCACCGTATACGATCGGAAGGTCGAATTCTGGTAGCGACCAATGGCTGTTTCGATCTTCTCCATGCCGGTCATGTGCAATACCTTGAGGAAGCTCGAAATCTGGGAGGGGCCCTACTGATCGGTGTGAACAGTGACCGATCAGTTCGAAAACTCAAAGGAGATTCGAGACCGGTTACCGGACAGGATGACCGCCTCAGAGTCCTGGCTGCATTGGAATCAGTCAATGGCGTCTGTCTTTTTGACGGCAACGATGCCAGAGCATTCTTAAAGTTTTCTCAACCGAATATCTATGTAAAAGGCGGCGATTACAATATTGATACCGTTAATCAGGATGAAAGACAGTATATTGAGTATAATGGCGGCCGCATAGTTATCCTCAGCAATCGAGAAGGCAGGTCAAGCTCCACTCTGATCGATCAAATTAAGAATACGCCTTCGGCCTGAATTTCAAAACTGGATCGGAATATTGATGGTGCCGCATTGCTGACATCGAGACCGGTCAACATCCGCATCGTCGGTATAAACATAGCCGCACTCAATGCAGCGAAAAATATGATCTTCACTGGGGATCGGCTCAAACCGTTTGCGCCTGATCTCAGAATAAAAGATGACGCCGACCAGGATTCCCAGGAACAACATGAAATATCCGATGATTAAATTGTCGACGTCCATTGCGGCGTATTGATTTTCTGAAAAAAGCGATTATTCTGCCCGGGATTTAGATTCATTAGCCCAGTAAAAAACAATTTCTCCCCGGGATAGATTTTGAAACAAGCTTCGAACCGGTTGCTGAGCCTGCCTTAATCCGGATTCGATCAATGGTTGAAATCTTAGAGATTCTGCAATTTTCAATGCCTTCTGATCCATAACTGTGGAATCGCTCGTGCCAACGACCCTGGCGGTGAAAACATAACCGAAGTCACTGATGGAGACTGAGACTACGGTAACTTGAGGGGCGAAGCCCCCTTGCCAGAAAGGCAGGTCTGGGGTTTCAAGAATGACTCGTTTCTCCAATAGGCCTCTCAATTCCATTACGGATGACTCGGTCGGGGTCGAAATATTTGCTCGCTTCCCCACTTCATTGAGTTTAGAAGATCCTCGATACCGTAGCTCATAGGGAGGAAAGGACTCGCCGAATGTAGCACTTGTATTGAAACTCCCCCCTGCCAGTTCTTCTGCTGATTTGGCCCATAGAGGCAATTCCATTTTCTCGGGAACCTTGAAATCGCCCAAATCGTAATTCAGCCAGGCATCTCCCGAAAAGCCGTAGCCATCGGCCAGTATAAAGAGGGTGGGATCTCTCAGTTTCATTATTTGCTCCGCCTCTGTTTCCAATACCAACTCCACCGGAGCAAGATTTTTACTGGTTTGTCTGGGAGGATGAGTTTTAGAACTGGACAAAAGGATGAGAAAAAGTTGGATCAGGAAAACCAATACCACCGTTGACCAGAATGTCAGCTCACGACCAAATCGTTCGTGGAAATCATTCTCGCTTGTCATAAAGCAGCAGCGATTTTCATTGGGATCGCGGTTGAACCATACCGGGGAAATCCGACGGCTTCATTTGAAGAAATACCCGTCCTGCTCCTAGTTCCCGGGCAACTTCTCGTAATTCAATCAGAGCTTCTATCGGTTGAGATTTGTCTGCCTGAATATCCATATTCCACTGCCCTTCCAGATCCTGAGCCTCCTTCTGAATCCGGACCTTCAGGTCGGACACAAGGGCTTTGTTGACAGTTCCAGAGTCATCCAGAAAAAGCGAACCCAGCTTCTGATTATCAAAATAAATGTCACCATTATCGACCAGAGCAACCACCAGAGTTTCATTGGTTCCGGCAACAAGGCCGGTGCCTACCGGCAAATTAATCTCCACCCCCGTTTTGTTGACCAGATCGGAGTGAAACAGCAGAATAACGAGCAGAATAAAAAAAACACCGACGTAGGATGCCGGATCCAACTGCCCTTTAAAAATCTTATGATTCCTCGGAAATCTCATAGGCCTGTTCCTTACCGCCGTTGGTCAGGATATTCAATATTTCGGAGGAGGCTTTTTCCATGTCAAGAAGGATAGAATTCATTCGGCTGACCAAATAATTGTATCCGATATAACAGGGAATTGCCAAAGCCAGTCCGAAAGCCATTGAAATCATGGCTTCCCAAACTCCATTAAGCAAATCGACATCATTCGCCGTAAGGGCCATTCCCTTCGCGGCAAGAACCTTTACCATACCGATGAATCCCAGCACCGTGCCCAACAATCCCATCAAGGGGGCAACCTGTGCAATAGTGGCTAACAGGTTCAACTTTTCCTCAAGTCGCGGCACCTCAAGCAACCCGGCCTCCTCAAGCGACTCTCGCATGCCATCTCGTCCCCGGTCACGGTTAAGAATTGCCGCCTTGGCCAAGCGGGCCACTGGACCCGGTGTCGCATCACAGATCGACACCGCCTCGAGAATATTGCCACGCTTGAGAACGATACGCACACCGCTGATGAATTCCACAGAATTTATTTGAGCTCGATGATAATGCAGAAGGCGTTCAATGATGACGACGATCGCCGCCGCACTCATCAGCAACAAAGGCCATATCATGGCCCCTCCGCTGTCTATAAATGTTCGAAGCATGGTTTGCCTGTTATAATTCCTGAATCCTGAGTCCGCAAGGGAACAGTATGAAGCGACTCATTTATTTCATTACCGCTAAGTGACCGCTCAAAAATAAATCTCCTTGCCTGCCCGACAGTAAAGGTCAATGGTAAAAAAAATGGATAGTCCCGACCAATTAGGTGAGTTATTTCGAATGCAACGGTCCCTGAATGAACGCATTGGCGTCATTACCGACCAAATGGATGATGAACAGAAAACCGAGTGGGTCCTGAACTATTGTCGCGCCATGTCTCAGGAAATCGCCGAATTAACAGATAGCGTGCCTTGGAAGTGGTGGGCCAAGTATCAGAAACTCGATCTTCAGAATGCGAGAGTTGAAGTGGTGGATCTTTTTCATTTCCTGATCAGTCTCGCTCAGGTACTGGGCATGGATGCCGAGGATCTTTATAATGCCTACCTCAAGAAAAATGAGGTGAATTTTAAACGACAGAATAGTGGCTACTCAGAAAAGGATGAATCCGATTCCCGCCACATCTGAGGCGGGAACCGACCAGACGAACACTTATCCGATGGATTTACAAGAGGACAGACTGTCCATTGAGGAACTGATTTCCAAAGAACTCATCGACCAACGTCTCGACGAACTGTCAGACGAAATACACAAATTTTATGGGAATAACAGGCCTCTCATGATCGGCTTGCTCAAAGGGGCTGTGGTTTTTCTGGCTGACCTGATGCGACGATTAAATTGGCCGGTCGAAATTGACTTTATGGGAGCATCCAGCTACCGAGGCGAGACTTCTCAAGGCACATTAGAACTAACAGGCAATTGTTCATTGCCTTTAAAAAACCGGGACCTACTGATCGTCGACGATATCCTGGATTCGGGAAACACTCTCGCACGAATCGATTCCATCCTTTCCGAATCTTCTCCCAAATCAATTCGTCATTGTGTTCTGCTGGAAAAAGAGAGAAAACGTTCGGGCACTGTGCAAGCCGAATTCGTTGGTTTCAGAATCCCGGATGTGTTTGTCGTCGGTTATGGCTTGGATTATCAGGAAAAATTCAGGAATTTACCCTATATCGGGAAAATACATATACCGGAGACAGTCGAAGACAAATGAAAATACCCGTAGAGTTTTATTCCTATTTCAAGGATATAACCGGCTGCACGCAAACTGAAGTCGAGGTGAGTCAGAATGCGGATGTCTCGGTTCTGATGTCTGAGATCTACAGGCATTTCCCCGAACTGTTGAAAATGAAACAAAGCACATTGGTTGCGGTTGATATGGAGTATCAAGGGCCGGATCATCCATTGACTCCCACGGACAAAGTATCATTATTCCCTCCAGTACAGGGAGGCTGATCTTAAGTATGGACACAAATCTGGAAATTACTACTGAACCCATCGAAACCCGAAAAACCAGCTCATCGACCTCTTCAAATCTCGAAATCGGAGCTTCAATCGAGTTTTATGGCATGGTTCGGGAAACCGAAGGGACCCAGAAAATCAAGGCTATTGAATATGAGGCCTTCTCTGAAATGGCAGAACATCAATTCCATAAAATTTTCAAGAAGATCGAAAATCAATGGCCCATTCTGTCAGTTCGTGTCATTCACCGGATCGGAACAGTTCCCATTGGAATTCCATCATTATGGGTTGAGGTGAAATCATCTCATAGAGACGAAGCTTTTTCCGCATGCCGTTTCCTGATCAATGAGATGAAGAAAAAGGTCCCCATCTGGAAAAAACCTATCCCAGCAGACTTCGACGGAAAAGAACCCAACAGGGTAAACCCAGCGCCCGCCGAGAAAGACTGAGATTCCGACAAAAAGGCACGCAACTAACCTGCATTCGTGTTGTTTAAACCTGAAGTATCAGGAAGACAAACCGCCTTCCGAAGATTTTAAATTGAGCCTAATCAGTTAAAATGGGATTCCCATCTATAAAAAAGTTATTTGAAGACAGCGGACTGGCAACATCCACTGAATTTGAAAGTTGGCACAAGAGTTGGACAAAGTCCCAGGAAAATGGGGAGAATGAATCCATGCTGACCTTTTTTGCCCGTGAGAAAGGATTGGCGGATGATCTCTTCATGCAGACACTCTCCAAGGCTTTGGGCTGGGATTATGCCGACTTGCGAAAACTCAGTTTCACTGACGAACTTGGCCGAAAAATCACCACTAAGGTTGCTTTTCAGAATAACGTTATACCGACCTCCTTCGAGGAGGATCATTTGTGTGTTGCTGTATGCAACCCGTTTGACAGCGGTTTGTTGAATGAGGTTCAGTTCAATGCCCAATGCCGGGTTTCGTTTGCCTTGGCACCGGAAACGGAAATCCAGAAAGCGTTGACGAAATTCTATGGCGTCGGGGCTCAAACCCTGGATGAAATGGAGAACGACGATGACGAACCCATCGAGATTCTGCTGGATGATGACAAGGAAATTGAAGAGGGAGATCAGGAAGCCAGTGTCATTAAATTTGTGAACCAGATCATTTGGGAAGCTTTCAAGGACCGAGCAACTGACATCCATTTCGAGCCTTCTGAAGATGAGCTCAGAATCCGGTATCGAGTCGATGGCATACTGCTACAGGCTCCCATGCCACCCCAGTTAAAACGCTACCAATCCTCCTTGATTTCAAGAATTAAGATCATGTCCGGAATGGACATCGCCGAAAAACGACTTCCTCAGGATGGAAGAATCAATGTCAGGATCAAGGGCGAGGAGCTGGATATTCGGGTTTCCACAGTGCCCACAGTACACGGAGAAAGCGTTTCCCTGCGACTCCTCACACGTGGCACTATTTTCCTGACTCTGGATAAACTCGGGTTTCCCCAACATGAAATGGACGCCCTGAAGAACATCATCGTCAAGCCTCACGGCATTGTCCTGGTAACCGGCCCGACGGGCTCGGGCAAATCCACCTCTCTTTACGCGTTCCTCAGCACCATCAACTCGGTGTCCAAGCGGATCATCACCATCGAGGAACCCGTGGAATATGAACTCAAGGGAATCAACCAGATCGCTGCCCGCCCCGACATCGGATTGACCTTCGCCATGGGGCTCAGGCATATCCTCCGTCAGGATCCGGACGTCGTAATGGTCGGTGAGATCCGTGATACCGAAACCGCTGAAATCTCCATTCGAGCTGCATTGACAGGTCATCTTGTTTTCAGCACTCTCCATACAAACGACGCTCCCAGTGCCTTCACTCGGTTGATCGATATGGGAATAGAACCCTTTCTGGTCGCTTCTTCCGTCGAAGCCGTGTTGGCCCAACGATTGGTCCGGACCATCTGTAAATTCTGTAAAACCGAGCAAACTATCGATCCGGATTATTTGAAGAGAGCCGGCGTCCCCGAATCAGAAATTGCACAATCCCATTTCTGGCACGGTCCAGGCTGCGAAGAGTGTCGAAATACCGGTTATAAGGGACGCACCGGAATTCATGAACTCCTGATCGTGTCGGAAACTCACCGCCCCCTCATCCTGAATCGGGCAGCCGCTGCCACCATCTCGCGGAAATCCATCGAGATGGGAATGCAAACTCTGAGAATGGACGGTTTGGAAAAGGCTAGAAAAGGGGTTACGACACTGGAGGAAGTCATTCGGGTTACCCAAAGTGAAGAACATCTGGATTCATTGATTGAATCCAACTGATGCTCCAAAGCGAGAATTCAGATACATGGCGAAAAAAGTCACATGCACCATCCTGAAAACGGGCGAATCCGAAAATCATCTCTGGTATTTTAATTCCAGTAATGGGAAAGCCTCTTTAAATGGCGAGCGTCGCTTTTCACTGGAACAGAAACTTCCCGATAAATGGGTTCGTAAAAACTGGACACATCTTTGGAAGAAATCTGTCAATCTGGCATGGTTTCCTTCTGATCAGGTCTATCTGAAAGTCATCCAGATTCCTACCGATAATCGAACCGAAGCCCGTTCAATGATCGATCTTCTGCTGGAAAAAATCTCTCCTTTTCCGGTCAATCAGATCGTCTGGACGTTTGAATTGATTCCCGGATTAAATCATGAACTCCATTCCGCGATCGTCATCATTGCGGCAACGCAAAAGGTGGACACTCTGATTGATGAATTAGAGGACCGGGGCTTTATTCCTGATCGGCTTGAATTGTCACTGATGGAACAAATCCTGAGTCTGAAAATCGAACACGATGGGGCCTACATTATTCCTGGAATCGTCGATGGGAGAAAATCCTGTGTCATCACTTGGTGGAACCAGGGGATTCTAGTGAACGTCAACCTGATCCCACTGCCCGATTCCGGGGACTGGGTCGAGTATCTACTCAACAAAATCAAGGAAGCTTCCTGGGCTGGAGAAATGGAAGGATGGCTCAACTTGGATTCGCTCTGGACCATCGTTGTCGACGAATCCACACGCGACGACTGGCAACCGCTCATCGACCAGCTCCCGAATCAATCAACCCTTTGCATCGCCCCTCTTTCCGATACCGAGCTTTCCACCCGAGCAGCACGGAATACAACCGGAAACCAGGAAAGAGACGATCTTTTACCAGAGGATTACCGAAATCGGAACAAACAGCGATTCATCGACCGTATCTGGATAAGCAGCCTCGGCGTGACCATCGCACTCTACCTGATGGGGGTTTTCATCTTTTACGGAATCAATCAATTCCGAGATATGAATTTCCGTTCCATGGACAAGCGGATTGCCGAATTGAAACCTCAGTTTGAAAAATCCAAACGTACGCAGGAAGAAATCCACTTGATACAGAATCAGATCAATTTGAAAAAAGCAGGGATCGATACTCTGACCACCATGTCCGAACTCCTGCCGGCCAGTCTGCAATTGACCTCCTTCAGACTCAGTAAGGGCGAAACTCTTACTCTGAGAGGGACCGTTCCGAGCAGCAAATTAGAAGAAGTCGACAAGTTCAATGAATCCATGTCGCTTCACACTTATGAGACCGGGATAAAAATGTTCAGTGAGGTACGCCCTGCTAATACTAAAAACAATCCTCGGAATAAAAGCTTGGTGAACTGGGATTTCGTCTGCGTCCTCCATAAAATAGAAATTTGAACCATGGATAATCTGTTTGATCGACTGAATCTCAGCTCCGGAGAGCGACGGCTTGTTGTGGTCGTCTTCATTGTTTTTTTCGTAACCATCAACGTCTGGATTGTCTGGCCTTACCTGAACGAGAACCACACTCGCATCAACAATGACTTGGAAAAATCTCAAATAACTCTGATGAATTATGAAAAGGAAATTGAACAACAGCCGGACAGAGATTCAACCCTGAATGAACTGAAAGCCAAAATGGCAGAAGGTAAAGATGAAGAGATCGAAAGCTATTTTTTGAGCGATGCCGCTTTCGAATACCGCCGTAAGATACAGACTGCCGCCAAACTTAGCGGAATCATGAGTCCGAACATCCAGTTTTCGAAGGCTCGCAGCACTGGTGAAGAAAGCTATTACGTGGAAAGACCTGCCACATTCACGACGACGACCGAACATAGCAATCTACTGAAATTTCTGCTCAACATGAGCTCGGCAGATCCAAGAATTCGAATCCAGGATCTTTTGCTTCTTCCTGATAGAAAAATAGAGAACCTAAAATGCACTATCACTTTGGTTGCCAATTTTGAAAAAGAGGAAGAGGAAGAACCCATCAAGCCTGCTCCCGCCCGGAAACAGAGAAATACACGTCCCTGACTCTCTTAAAATTTTAAATAAAAAAAACTCAATTGTTCTATGAAATTCCGAAACTCCTCAAGTTGTCCATTGTTTCATCTAGAGATGGAAGAGTTGGGCATCTGAAGCACAGCAAATCGGAAAGTTGAGTTCCCCCACAATTATAAATTAAGACACTTGTGAAAAAGTCACTAAGCATTGCCATCAGCCTGTTCGCCGTCATCTGGATTGTCGAGACCACTCGTGCCCAGTCTCAAAAACAGGAATCTAAAAACACTGAAACAGCAAAAGAATCGAAAGAGGTGACAAAATCAAGTCGGATTCCAATTATCCGACGTAGTGCCGGCAAAAACGTACCATCGACGAAGGACTCCACCGCTCAGAAATCTCAGCAAACCACTGAGAAACCCAAGCAATCTGGAAACCCAACCAGCCCTACTGGAAATTTGAAAGCCAACTCAGCTGCCTCAAAGGTAAGTGCGGTCAAAGCTTCCACAGACGCTGTTTCTCAGGATAATTCATCAGAAGAGACGTCAACCACGTCAATTCCATCCTCCGCTAAATCATCTACAACGGCAACAAATCCAACCTCCTCCGATTCAACCCCGGCTGGAAGAAGCCAGCCCATTCCCCGCTCTCCTCAAATACCCGCCCTTCCGGGAGGACCGGTCAATGAGCCATCCTCAACCTCCACATCCGCAGGATCCACTCCCACCATCCCCGGTGGACGGACAACAACGATTCCGGGTGACGCTTCCTCAGCCAATGGCGGAGGCAATGTACTGGCCAATATGTCGAATCAGGAATTGGATAGTTTGGAAAATGAATTACTGCAGAATGATGAGCAAATGCTGACAGCTAAAAACATGCCTCTGGAACAAGTTTTTGAGATCTACCAGGAATTATCCGGCAAAACGATCCTTCACCCCGTTTCCCTGGAAGGAGAGATCACCATCAACAGCCAATCAACTTTATCCCGCGAGGAAGCCATTCAGGCCCTGGACTATGTCCTGGCTCTGAACGGAATCACCATGGTCAAAGGTGACAGTGATAAATTCATCACGGCAGTGGTAACGGCAGAAGCCCTATTGGAACCTCAATCGTTCTCGGACCTTTCGACTGCTGATCTACCGGAAACGGGCGGACTGATCACCCGGGTCGTCACAGTGAACTATCTGGTCCCCAGTGAATTGGTGGAATCCTTGGCGCCGTTTTCCAAATTGGATGGTGGCTTGACCCCTTACGATCAAACGAATCTTCTCGTGATCAAGGACTATGCAGGCAACGTCAAAAGAATGATGGAGATCATTGACCGAATCGACGTTGAAGTCGAAAAGGAAATAGAAATGGAACTGATCCCGATTCGATACGCCCTCGCCAGCGATATTGCGGAAATCATCGGAAGTCTCACCATCGGTGGAACGGCTTTGACCGTAGGAGGAAGTCGAGGTAACTCAGGAGGAGGATCCTCTCTTGGCCGCGGCTCCAATCGCGGAAACTCTCGAACTAACTCAGGGTCCGGAGGCAATTCACGCAACTCTTACGGAAGCAGCAGCTCCGGCTACGGTGGTTCGTCATACGGAGGCGGAAGCTACAGAGGATTCGCCAATTCTCTCCCGCGCGAACTCGAAGAGCTGGAAGCTCAGGGATTCAACATTCGGAATGTGGAATATAACATGGACAGTATCCGTCCCTTCCAATCCTCAAGAACCCGTCCCACTACCACCTCAAGCCGGAGTAAGAGCAGCGCCAGTCGAACGGGGATCCGCACCCCTGCCAGTAGTTCCGCCAGTAGTTCCGCCAGTCGGGGCAGCCGTTCCGCCTTTCGGAGCAACGTGAACAATATCGTAAGACAGGCAGGAGGTGGCCTGGAGGAGGAACTTCAAATTCTTGAGAATGCCACAATTATCGCTGATTTGAATTCCAATTCCATTTTAGTATTCTCCAATAAGCGAGACTTGATCTTGATCAAGGACATCATTTCAGAACTGGATAAAGTCCAACCTCAAGTATTGATTGAGTCGTTGATCATCGAAGTTTCTCTCGGTGACACCCTTGACTACGGAGTGAGTGCCAGCCAGAACAAAAAGACAGCCGGTGATTTCACAGGCGCGGGCATCATCAACAACTTGTCTGCCGGAGAGCCTTTCCTCGATCCAAGTACACTTCTGTCCTTCAGCGATTTCACCGACGGCGGCGTGGGCTCTGGATTCAGCTATTTTGGAACCTTTGGGGACGATTGGGATTTCCTTGTCCGAGCGGTCGCGACCGACAGCCGAATCCATGTGCTGGCAAAACCCAGGGCACAGACAACTCACGCTAAATCCGCTTCGCTTTTCGTTGGTGAGACTGTTCCATTTGTTTCGGGATCCGGTATCGGATTCAGCGGAACCAGCCAGTCTTTCACTCAACAGTTGGATGTTGGAATCTCCATGTATGTGGAACCACTGATCAACCCGGAAGGCCTAGTTGTCATGTATATGGATCTGGTGGTTGAGAACCGTGGTGAAGATGTCATCATCGACGGGAACCCGGTTCCGGCGACAACCCGCCGGGAAGCACAGGCCGAGGTGGCCGTAAGAGACGGCGAAATCATTATTCTGGGAGGATTCATAAATCAGATTAAGCGATCTTCCGCTTCCGGCGTGCCCTTACTAAAAGACATCCCCTGGCTGGGCAAACTTTTCAGCCGTACCCGGACATCCAGTGAAGAGATTGAATTGATCATTTTGATTCACCCAACCGTATTGGAAACTCCCGAGTTGGCGGCCATTCACGCGGAAAACGAGAAACGAACAAATCTTCCTGGAATTCAGGAAGCGGAAAGAGAATTCCAAGAAGCCAAAAAGAAGCAATGGAATCGGATCGAAGCCAAAAAGAGAAAAGCCTCCGGCAAGCGAGGAAAGAGAGAGCTTTTCTTAAACTGATGAGTTACAGAAGTCGTCCCTGTTGCTTCTCCTGACTCAGGGCTTCACTGAGACTTTGAACCCGTCGGCACCGGTGCTCCATGATGTGCTTATCCACATCCGGATCATAGGGAATCGGATAATCCCCATCATAACAGGCGAGGCAGAATGAATCTTTGGACTTTCCAGTCGCTTTGACCATGCCATCGATTGATAAGAAACACAAAGAATCCACATCCAGATACTTGGCCATTTCATCCAGAGTATTGTTTGCCGCCATCAGTTTTGATCGGTCCGGAAAATCGATTCCATAAACACAGGGGTTCTGATGGGGGGAGCAACTTACTAGAAGATGCACTTCCTTGGCCCCGGCTTCCTTGAGATTCTTGACTCTGGCTTTTGAGGTGGTTCCTCTGACAATGGAATCATCTACTACGATCACCCGTTTGCCCTTGACCACATCCTTGATGAGGTTGAGCTTAACCTTTACATTAAAGTCCCGGATCAGTTGGGAAGGTTGTAGAAAACTTCTCCCTACATAATGATTTCTGACAAAAGCCATCTGGAAGGGCATACCTGATTCATGAGAATAGCCTAAGGCGGCAGAGTTTCCGCTATCGGGAACGGGCACTACCATATCGGCTTCAATCGGATATTCCTTTGCAAGTTGCCTCCCCATCTCAACCCGGACATCGTAAACATTTCGATTGGATATCACGCTGTCCGGCCGTGAGAAATATACATATTCGAATATACAGAAGGCACGACGTTTATGTTCCGGAAATGCCTGAACACTGGTTAGACCTGATTCATCAATGATTACTATTTCACCCGGTTCTACATCACGGACGAATTCAGCCTCAATCAGATCGAATGCACAGGTCTCGCTGGCCAAAACATAAGCATCACCCACCTTGCCAATCGATAGAGGGCGAAATCCATGGGGATCGCGAATTCCTACGAGCTCCTTCTCAGTGAGGATTGTCAGTGAATAGGCCCCCTGAATCTTTCGAATGGATCGTAAAAGATTGCTGCGTTCTCCATCGGAATTCGGTTGTGCCAAGAGGTGAAGAATGATTTCACTGTCATTGGAGGTTTGAAAGATCGAACCCCGGTTCTCCAGTTCATCCCTCAAAGTAGCCGCATTGGTCAAATTTCCGTTATGTGCGATGGCAATCTGTCCTTTGGAACAATTCACCGTCATCGGCTGAGCATTGTTCAGATTTGATGACCCCGTTGTGGAATAGCGGGTGTGGCCCAGTGCCGCTTTTCCCGGAAGCTTACCTACGGCATCCCCCTTAAACACCTGCGGAACCAAGCCCATACCTCGGTGGGTATGAAACCGCTCACCATCGAATGAAACAATTCCGGCGCTTTCCTGCCCCCGGTGCTGTAACGCATAGAGTCCATAATAACTCAGTTCTGCTGCCCTTGGATGGCCGTAAATACCAAAGACCCCGCAATAATGTTTAGGGTATTCTGACATAAAATGGTGTATCGGATTTGCGGTTCAGGAAATGGGCGACACTAATCGCCCGACATTTTCAGAGCAATACTATTCCACCAAATATCGTGAAGATCGGCGATGGAACAATTGACCTTTAAGGTCTCTGTTTGAATGATTAGGGAATCCCCACCGACGCTCCCTAAACGACAGTAAGGCACCGATTTCTGTTCCATGCATTCAACGATACTGGCTTCATCTGATGGATTGCATGAAATAATGATCCGCGCCTGAGATTCTCCAAATAAAAGTGCATCAAGTCGTTCTTCTCCGGCCGTGGATAAATCTATATTGGCACCATGCAATTCGGGCTGATCAATGGTGGTTTCTCTAGAAAAACACGATTCGGCCAATGCCACGGCCAGTCCTCCATCGCTGCAATCATGGGCACTTTGAATCCACCCTTTTCCGATAAGGTGCAATAATGCCTCATTCAATTTCTTTTCACGTTCCAGATCGCAGGGAGGGGGCGTACCCGTTTTCAAGCCGTGGAGGCACTGAAGATAAGCGGATCCGCCCAACCCCGAAAGTGGATCATTCTCATCCACCGGATTTCCTAGAAGGTAGATTGCATCACCGGTGTTTTTGAACCACTGAGTGGTCACCCAGTCAGAATTCTCAATCTGTCCGACCATCGCAATAGTCGGTGTAGGATCAATGGCGCCATCCGGATTTTGATTATAGAGACTCACATTCCCCCCTGTAACAGGGGCTTTAAACACCCGACAGGCTTCAGCAACCCCCCGAACGGCTTCCTTGAGTTGATAGAAAATTTCCGGTTTATGTGGATTTCCAAAATTCAGGTTATCCGTCACTCCAAGTGGAGTCGCCCCGGAACAAGCCAAGTTTCTGGCGGCTTCTGCAACCGCAGCTTTCCCTCCTTCATAAGGGTCCAGATACACATACACGGCGTTACAGTCCACACTCATGGCCAGTAGCTTTTCCGGGAAACTTGCGGAATCACCCGCCAATCCCTTCATTGCGGGAATCGAATCCGCTTTGATCCGAATAACGGCCGCATCAGACCCGGGACAAACCACCGTTCCGTTTCGGACCATGTGGTCATATTGACGATAGACCCAGTTCTTGGAGGCGATCGTTGGCCAGGCCAGCAGAGATTTCAGATGATCGGTCGGATCGTTGGTATCCGAAATCCCGTCAAGCCGAAATGCCTGTGTGGATTCCATGTAAGAAGGTTGGCGATCTTCCCGGTGGTAAACAGGTCCCTCATCGGTGAGCAATCTGGCCGAAACATCAACGACAATTTCCCCATGGTGGCGAACAACCATGTTTCCCGTGTCAGTTACCTGTCCGACACACGCCCAGGGTAGATCCCATTTATCGAATATTCGTTTGACCTCTTCCTCTCGTCCCTGATGCACAATGATCAACATCCGCTCCTGAGATTCACTTAAAAGAATCTCATAGGGCGTCATTCCCGGCCCCCGTTGCGGAACTTTTTCCAAATCGATTTCAATACCGGTGCCACCCCGTGAAGCAG
>DUCD01000072.1:0-4464 GCA_012959985.1 Verrucomicrobiales bacterium
GAATGTCGCCTGATTACTGCCATGTTCCGTCGACATTGCCGATCATTTTATACCCTGAATCCATTTCAGAAAGGCATCCATATTAAATTGAAGAACAAGAACGGGATTTTCCTGTTGTTCAAGGAACAAAAGGAGGTCCTGACTTTTTTTCAAACCAAACTTCAAAAGGACTCCAGCATGGAGGTCCACTGAGGAGGAGGAGACCCGGAAATCCAGTACAAACTGGATAAATGCGACCGCCTTTTGGAGTTCGACCGCGAAGCTGTCGCTTTGGATCGGACGGGCTTAAATATTTTCAGGCGAACTGGATTGTTTCCGACGGCACAGATCCAAAGGGGTAACGTCGCCACAGCTCGTCGGCGCATTCAGTGCCCAAATCCAGTCTTGTAGCGTGCGCTGTCCCCAGCGCATTTTCATCACCAGCGCTGAGAACAATGGTATTTCGGCTGGGGACAGCCGATGCTACAGCGCAACCTTCGGTTGTCATGGGAAACTTTTGCGCATGTGAATCGCTCTGCGCAAAAAATGCGCAGAGAATCTTGGGGAAGTCTTACAAAATGGGTGATTTGGGTGTTGGAACAAGGATTGCTATACCCCGTAGAAAATAATTCAAAATAAATGTTAACTTTATGCGAAGTCGGAACGTCTTCATTTACGATATGAAACTCAAACCATTCAAACTTATCATCGGAAGCGTCCTGATGGCGTTTTTGCTCAGTTCAATCACGGCTACTGCACAGCAAAACCAGGGAAGGGGTGATCGTGGTGATCGTGGAAATCGCGGCAGAGGAAATTTTGACATATCCCAGTTCATGGATCGCATTGTGGACCGATACAAGGACGCCCTTGAGGTTTCGGATGCGGAGTGGAGCGCCATTAAACCGATGATATCCAAGATCATCACCCAGCAGTTTTCCGGTCGTTCCAGTCGTGGGGGATTTGGGGGATTTGGGGGAACCAGTGGACGCGGAGGCGGAGGCAGTCGCAATGGACGAGGTGGGGACAGTGGTCAAGGAGGGGGAGATCGTCAACGCAGCAGCAGGGGGGGCAGTCAGAATGCTGAAGTGGAAGCATTGCAGAAGGCTTTGGATTCGGGAGCCTCCTCATCCTCTATCAAATCCAAACTTGCTTCGGTTCGTGATGCCCGCAAAAAAAAGGAAGCTGAGTTGAAGAAAGTCAGAGATGAACTGCGTCAGGTTCTGAGCCTCAAACAGGAAGCCAGAATGGTTCTCATGGGACTTTTGGATTAAAACTCCGACTCATCCCTATGTCCCCAGATAAGGTTCTCATGACCGAATTGCTTGAACAAATGATTCAGGAGAAAAGGCTTTCAAAGCCTGATGCCGAGTTGTTCCAGAAATCCGGAAACGCTAATGAAGAGCTTAATGAGGTAGACGTTCTCCAATGGCTGGCTTCCGAATACCAAGTCTCTTTCACTCAGTTGGAAGAAGTCGATTTGGATCGTGAGCTTCTGTCGCTGTTTCCCGCGAGGATTCTGTTGAAGGAAGAGTTGCTTCCCCTCAGTCGCGAGAATGGCTCGGTGAAGATCGCGACCAGTCGTTTGTTTGCAACCCAGGGATTGGATACTCTGAAGAGTCTGACCGGATTGAAAATGATTCCGGTTCTGGCTCCTTCCGATGTGTTGCAACGGGAGATTAAGAAACGACTTGGAGTAGGGGCAGACACGATCGATACCCTGAAGGAAGATACGGCCTTTCAGGTAGTGGATGAAGAGGCCGAGGAGGGGGCGGATCTGGATGGCGCTGCTGAGGATGCTTCGATTATTCGATTCGTCAATCAAGTGCTGGGAGACGCCATTGGTCTGCGGGCGACCGATATTCATCTGGAGCCGTTTGAACATGAACTGCAGATCCGATATCGGGTGGATGGTGTTCTTCAGGAAGTGCCGGTTCCCGCCGAGATTAAAAGGTTTCAGCCGGCAATCGTTTCGCGCATCAAGATTCTCAGTCATCTGAACATTGCCGAAAAGCGCCTGCCTCAGGACGGTCGAATCAAGCTGAAGGTCAACAACAGCGAAGTGGATGTCCGTGTTTCCATCATTCCGATGCTGCATGGTGAAGCGGTGGTATTGCGCTTGTTGAGGCAGGATGGCTCGATCCGGGGGCTGGCAGAGATGGGTTTGGGTTCCAGGGAACTGGAGATGTTTCGGCATATTCTCACCTTGCCGCACGGAATTTTTCTGGTCACGGGTCCCACCGGAAGCGGTAAAACCACTACGCTTTACACAGCGTTGAGTGAAATCAACGATTCGGTGCGGAAAATCATTACCATTGAAGATCCCATTGAATACCAGATCCGCGGGATCAACCAGATTCAGGTCTCCGAAAAAGCCGGACTCACTTTTGCCAAGGGACTTCGCGCTATTCTACGGCATGATCCGGATGTCCTGCTGATCGGAGAAATTCGAGATCAGGAGACGGCCCGGATCGCGGTGCAGGCATCGCTCACAGGTCACTTGGTTTTTTCAACTCTGCACACCAATGATGCCCCCAGCTCTCTTACCCGGTTGGTGGATATGGGGCTGGAACCTTACCTCGTGGCTTCGTCGCTCGAAGGTGTGCTCGCCCAGAGACTGGTTAGAGTATTGTGTCCTCATTGCAAAGAGACCGACACTTCTTCCCGAGCCTTGGCGATGCAATCAGAGATGAAATTGCCTGAAGGCTTGAATCTGTTCCGTGCCGTTGGATGTCAGGAATGCAGACAGACAGGCTACCATGGTCGTCGGGCGGTTTTTGAGATGATGGATCTGGATTATGAAATACGGCAGATGGTTCTCAAATCCTGTTCCAGTGTGGAGCTCAAGGAGGCCATGCGCCGGAAAGGTCTGAACACCCTGCATGAAGATGGGAGGCGTCTGATTCGTGAGGGAATCACAACGATCGACGAGGTGATGAGGGTCACCAAAAAAGACGAAACCCTGAATGGAGAGTAACGTATTGAGTCATGGCATCGTTTGATTACAGAGCAATTGGGTCGGATGGGGTGATATCTGATGGTAATCTCCAGGCAGGGGGACGGCAGGAAGCTTTTCGACAGATTGAGGATCAGGGATTAAAGACCATTTCCCTGTCTGAAAATTCAGAATCTCCGAATGCGCCGAAAGGGAACAGTTCTTTATTGTTCCGGAAAAAGAAAATCAGTTTCCGCATGTTGGAGGATTTTACGCGCCTGCTTTCCAGCCTATTGGCATCGGGAATTCCTTTGAGCCGGGCCTTGGTGATTCTTCATCGGGAAGCGGATGCTCCGGTCGCCGAGGAGAAGTGGAAGGAGGTGCACGATCTGGTAGTGGATGGGATGTCTCTTGCGGATGCCATGGCAAAATCGCCTGAAACTTTTCCCTCGGTCTATGTTGCCATGGTGGAAGCAGGGGAGGTGGGAGGATTTCTTGAAGTCGTCCTTCAGCAGGTTGCTGAATTTCAATCGAGAGATCAGGAACTCCGCGCAAAAGTTTTTACTGCGATGATCTATCCCGTCGTCCTGTTCTGTCTGGCTATGGCCGTGCTGGTTTTTCTAATGGTTTTCTTCATTCCACGGTTTCAACCACTTTTTGAAGGATTCGATGCCAATCTTCCGATATTGACCCAGATCATTGTCGGCATCAGTGAATTTATTCAGCATTATGGGTTCGTGATTTTTGCCGGAGCCGCCTTTGGCGTTTATCTGGCTCGGAGATGGTTGACTTCGGAAGCCGGGCATCGGAAATTCGATACCTTCCTGCTGAAATTTCCAGTGATAGGACCGCTGAACGCTAAGTTTGCCATGGCCCGTTTCTGTCGAATGCTGGGAACACTTCTCGGCTCCGGTGTTCCTATGATTCAGGGACTGAATGTAGCCCGCCGTTCCATTGGTAATCAGATTCTGGTGGATACGGTTGGCCATTCGATAGAGGCCGTCAAGAAAGGGGAACCGCTTGCCAAAAGCTTATCCAACTGCCGATCCCTGTTTCGAGGCTCGGTATTGGAGATCATTTCGGTAGCTGAAGAAAGCGGACGGCTGGATCAGGAATTGATTCGTTTGGCAGGGGTCACCGAAGGCGACCTGGATCGCCAATTAAAGACTGCCGTTGCTTTGATGGAGCCTTTGATGTTGTTTTTGATCGCCGGTTTTATCGGCACGATATTCGTCGGTATGGTGTTGCCGATTTTCACCATTCAGGACTACATCAAGTAGGCAGGCTCCCCAGAATATGAACTCAGTATCACAGTTGAATTAATCGATTTGAATAGTCTTAAAAAATTTATGTTATTTAGACATTCCTTCTTGCCGGACCGGAATTTCAGCAATCGCGCGATCCCAGTGTTGCAGGATCGGATTGATGGGAGGGCGAGCGTCCCCGCGAGCCGGGATGTAAGTTGGAGGAAAGGATTTTCACTCTTGTCTTTACAATGGCTCGCGAGGACGCTTGCCCTCCCATGGGTGATTGGCCTGATTTACTGTGTTTTT
>DUCD01000072.1:4607-6517 GCA_012959985.1 Verrucomicrobiales bacterium
GCTGCTGGTATTGGTGATCTTGGCGGCATTGGCTGCGGTTGTTGTTCCAAAGTTCGCAGGGCGATCCAAGCAGGCGAAGGTGACCGCTGCCAAAAGCCAGATCGCCAACCTGGAGATCGCATTGGATTCCTTTGAAGTCGACAATGGATATTATCCCAAGGGCTCCGATGGAATGAAGGAATTGATCGATCGACCGAACAATTCACAGGATTGGACCGGGCCTTACCTTAAGAAAGGAATTCCACTCGATCCTTGGGGGAATTCCTACAGCTATCAATACCCGGGTAAACAGAATGATGGCAGTTACGATCTCATGTCCATGGGACCGGACGGTCGTTCCGGAAGCGAAGATGATCTTACTAACTGGGACCAGACAGAAAACCGGAGATAGGTATGCGTCGACAGCGGTTGCTTTCACGTCATGATGCTGTTAGCTGGAATTATGTCTATTGTGGCTCCTTCGCTCAGCCGCTTCTTCAAGGGAGCGGCATTGAAAGAAGAAACCAATCGGGTTCTGGCATTAACTCGGTTTGCCCGGAATGAATCGATTTCTCAGGGGGTGGCGATCCCCATTTGGTTTGATATTCAGTCCGGAGAATACGGATTGGAAAACCCGGATATCAATACTCAACAGAACACCAACAAGTATACTTATCAGCTGCCGGATTCTCTGAAATTCGATACGGAGGACCGCCGGTTGAACCAGCAACGACTTCACCGGATCATTTTTCTTCCGGATGGGGCGCTCGATGAAGAAAGCCTGTATAGTTTAACGATTCGAAATCTGAGAAGCACTGGAGGAAGGGAATGGATGCGGGTTGCCCAATCCTACAACAGACTGCATTACGAAATACGAGATGAAGATGATGAATGGCAACTCCGGTCGTCACCGCCACCGGAACCTGAACAGAGCCGGCTTTACCTTCGCTGAGGTTCTGGCTGCGATGCTTTTCATGGCGATTGTTATCCCGACAGTCATAGAAGGGATGATGATCGCCAATCGTTCTGCATTGGTGGCGGAACGGAAAACGATAGCCGTAGGGTTTGCCGAGAATTTGCTCAATGAATTCATCATCACCGAAGAGTGGCGAAACGGAAAATCCAGTGGTGATTTCGGTAATCGTTACGCGGGATTCCGGTGGGAGTTGATCCGGAGTTCCTGGGACCAGGAGACCCTGGCCCTGCTGACCGTAGTGGTGAACTATCCCGTTCAGGGGCGTGATTACTATGTGCAACTGAGCACTGTTGTGGATGAGGCGGAAACAATGATTGTCGAAACGGAAGAATGATCAGGTCTGATAACAATATCAGAAAGAGCCACCAGGGTGGCTTCACGCTGATTGAAGTGATTTTAGCGTCATTGACCGCCGCCACGATTATTCTGGCTATGAAAATGACGTTGTTCACCTGCCTGAATCTTCGGGAAAAAGCACAGAAAACGATCGATGAACTCCTGCCGAGACATCGGGTCGTGCAAATTCTGAAGAAGGATCTCATGAACTGTTTACGGACCGGAGGTTCATTAGCTCAATCCTTTATCGGTGAAACTACCGGAGCGGTCGAATTCCTTGAGGATTCGATTGAATTCCATACGACAACCGGCGTCATTCGGGACTATACGGTTTGGTCCGATTTACAACGAGTCCAGTATTTGCTTGTGGATCCGTTGACTTTGAATAAGAACGAAAATCAGGGGAAAGACTTGGTCAGGCTGGTGACTCGAAATCTGCTGAGTGATCTTGAGGAAATTCCGGACTATCAACGCCTACTCAGTGGAGTTCTTTCAATGGGCATACTTTATTACGACGGGGAAACCTGGATTGATACCTGGGACTCGGAAGAGCAGGATCCCAAGGTTCCCAAGGCGGTCAGGATGTCCATCGGGCTAATGCCCGAACAGAAGCCGGCAT
>DUCD01000073.1:0-22585 GCA_012959985.1 Verrucomicrobiales bacterium
GAGGGCTTCTATGAGGAGGAAATCGGATTCAGACAGGAACTGTTTTATCCACCGATTCATCGGGCTGCCATGTTGACGTTGAAAGGAAAACACGAAGAATTTACCCGGGTTGCCTCGGAACATCTAAAACGAGTTTTGGAAAAAGAGCTGCGGGATTTTGACGACTTGAAACTATCCGGCCCCGCTCCATCCCCGTTGGCCAAGGCGGAGACTTTCTACCGTTACCAGATTATTCTGAGAACCGCCCGCATGACCCGATTGAGTCGCTGTCTTTCAGGTATCAAAGATAAGGCTGAGCTACCCAAGGACATCTCCCTCATCATCGATATCGATCCCGTTAATATGTTTTGAATCTATTATTGAGCGGGTCTCTAAAGGTTTGTCTCGGTCTTTCGGCTGGAGGTGTGTATCCTTGTTTTACTAAAGACATTCATTATGAATCGCATTTTCTTTCATCTCTCGGTATGGGCCTTCGCGGTGTCTGCAGTTTCCGTTTCCCGAACACAGGCAGCAAACGAATCGGTTGAACATCACCTTTTATGTTCTGGTCACCGTTGGCTGTTCGCCGATCCGGGCGATTCGAACTCCCGGAAGTATGCTCCTGATCGACTGGTTGATATTCTGCATTTGTCACTGGACATCACTCCCCACTTCAGCCAAAGGACTCTCGACGGAAAATGCACCATTAAATTTCGACCCATAGCGGAACCGTTGGATGAGTTGCGGTTGAACGGGGTCGACCTCGATGTCAAAGAGGTAACTGGAACCGTTGCCCTTGAAGCCTGGGAAGCGACGAAGGAGGAAGTGGTGCTGACATTTGAAAAACCCATATTGGTCGGCCAGGAGGTTTCGGTGACCATCGCCTATTCGGCTTCACCGGAAGAGGGGTTTTATTTCAGAACCACCGAGATGGGGTATCCGGAAGGGGATGACCACCTGTGGACTCAGGGCGAAGCCATTCTTCACCGTCACTGGTTTCCCTGCTTTGATTCGCCGAATGAAAAAATGACAAGCGATGTCATCTGTCGGGTTCCCGAGGGAATGACGGTTTTGTCGAATGGTCGCCTGTTGTCGGAAACGAAAGATTCGGAATCAGACCGGACCCTGTTTCACTGGTCACAGGACCAACCCCATGTGACTTACCTGATTTCCATTGTCGCTGGTTATTTTGAGCATCTCGAAGATCGGCACGGAGATCTTCCCCTGGCATTTTATACCCCTCCGTCTTATTTTTCAGAGACGGCGAATTCCTTCCGAGATACCCGAAAGATTATTGAGTTTTTCGAGGAAGAGATCGGAGTCACTTATCCGTGGGATAAATACTTTAATGTCTGCGTCACGGATTTTACTGCCGGTGGTATGGAGAATACCAGTTTGACCACATTGACGACCCACACTCTGTTTTCCGAGGCATCTGAAAACTTGCGAAGCTCCCAGGGGCTGGATGCCCATGAAGCTGCCCACCAGTGGTTCGGGGATTTGGTCACCTGCAAGGACTGGAGCCACTTGTGGCTCAATGAAGGGTTTGCCACTTATTATGCACACTTGTATGACGGGTATAAAAACGGGAATGACTATCTGAAATACGGACTGTATCGGGATGCCCGGAATATTTTATCACAGAAGAACGATGTAACCCCGATGGTGCACAAGGGGTACAATGTTCCCATGGATCAGTTCAGCTTCCGCGCTTATCCAAAGGGAAGTTGGATATTGCATATGCTCCGCTCTCAACTGGGAACCGATCTATTTCGCAAGGGGATTGAAACCTACCTGAATCGACATCGTTTTGGAAATGTGGTCACTGAGGATCTGAACTCTATCCTTGAGGAATTATCAGGAAAGTCGTTGGACCGCTTTTTTGATCAGTGGGTCTATCACGCATCGACTCCGGATCTGAATATTTCCTATTCATGGAATCAAAAACGAAAGTTGGCCAAACTGTCCGTAAAGCAATCTCATAAAACCAATCGTGATGTTCTACTGTTTGAACTTCCACTCACCATTGAATTTCGAAGTGAACAGGGAAAGGTCCGACGTGAGGTCGTCGTCAGAAAACAGAACGAAGATTTTTATTTTTCTCTGTCCGAGCGCCCAGAGGTTGTGAGGCTGGATCCGGATTATACCTTGTTGGCAGATATTAAATTCTCGATGAACAATGATATGGTGGAAGCATTGCTGAAGGATGACAGCGATATGATTGGAAGAATGATTGCTCTCAAGCAGCTCAAAGGGAAATCCAATCCGTTTTCCATAAAGCTCCACAAGAAAGCATTGAATGAAGATCCTTTTCATGGAATCCGGATTCAGGCTGCCCAGTCCCTGGCAGACATCGATACGGAGGAATCCCTTGAAATATTGACGGAATCCATGGACCAAAATGACGCTCGGGTCCGGCAGGCAGTGGCATCGGCAATCGGAGCACGATACAACAATCAGGCCTTGGATGCTGTTCGTAAAATGCTTTCCATGGAAAAGAACCCGGACATTCAGTCACGACTGATACGTTCCCTGGGTAAGTATTCCGGCCCTTCGATCCGGCAGGACTTGCTGAAATATATCGACTTGGAGTCATTCCGAAACCGGGTTTTTGATGCTGCTGTCGCTGCAATGAAAAACCAGGATGATCCGGTTTATATTCCGGTTATAAAAAATGCGCTTCAGGAGAAGGGCTCGAAATTGACCACGCGAGGATTTGGAGGAACCCTCAAAACATTGGCTTTCCTCGCCAGGAATGAGACGGAGAAAGGTAATGTTCGAGAATACCTGATCGGCTTTGTCAACGATCGAAGGAAATCAGTTCAGAACGCCGCGCTATCATCTCTGGGGGTTTTGGGAGACGAACGGGCTGTCGCGGTATTGGAATCCTTCACTCTGAGCTCGCAGGATACTTCCAGGAAACGTGCCGCACAGGCATCTCTGAAAAAAATCCGTGACCGTCGGCCGGTTTCCCCGGAACTGAGGGATTTGAGAGACAGCTTTTCGGAACTGCAGAGACAAGTGAAACAAATCACCGAGCAGAATGCTGAATTGAATCTGAAGCTCGACGCACTGGGTGAAACGCAGAAGGATCCGGTAAAAGAGGAATAGGGGAAGCCGGGGTCGGTTGCTGGAATTGCTGTATTTCTAGTTTGTTGATCCCCATTCGAAGCTGGCAACTGTTCTGTGAATAGCTCCTGTTGATTGAAGTTCACTCTGCATCAGGTGGAAGGTCGTCACTTTCCATGGACTGCAATTCAGGATTGGGTTTTTCTCGCAGAATTGAGCCCACTGCACGCTGAAACCCGGATCCGGTTTTTTGATTCGTCCGAGAGTCAGGTGTGGTGAAAAATGATTTTTTCCCTGATGATCTCCTGTTCCTTTGACTGTTTCTACGATTCGGGATTGAAGTTCTCTCAGGCGGTCCCGTTCTCCATCGACTCCCACCCAGATTACTCTGGGATGTCTGCCGGTCGGGAATCCTCCCCAGCCCCGGACTTTCATCTCGAATGCCTCCCATTCATTGGCGAGCCTTTCTAGGCTTTGCCGTAAGAGAATGAGTTCATCTTTTTCGACACTTCCCATAAAAACCAGCGTCAAATGGAGTTGATCGGGATTTGTCCAACGGACGATTCGGTTCGAATCGGCAATTTTCAATGGGTGGATCATCCGCGTTATTTTGTCACGGATTTCTTTTGGGATTGGAATGGATAGGAAGGTTCTCAACGATTGAAATAACTCACCAAACCATATAGGGCATCGAGGAAAACTCGAGAAGTTTTGACCTGCTGAAAGGTTTCTTTAAAAAAGATCTAAGAAAATAGCGGCTGAACCGTTTGAATAGATGAAGGCAAATGATTTGATGCATCAATCTGGAATCACCAGGAAAAGTAAAGGCTTTTCAGTTGACGAGCCAATTCTGAGTGAATGGGTGGCACGGTATGAACAACCCTTGTTGCGTTATGCCTGCCAGATCACAGGGAATCCGGAAACCGCGAAAGAAGTGGTTCAGGATACCTTCCTGAAGATTCTGCGGGAACCGGACAAGGCTCCCAGTCCATTGACCAAACCATGGCTTTATAGAGTGTGTCGAAACCGTGCAATTGATGTATTGAGGAAGGAAAACCGGATGGAAACCATGACAGATGAATATCAAGAAGGGTTGATTGACTCAGGTCCCACGCCTGACGAGGCGACCGCACAGTCCGAAACGGGAGTGCGGCTCATGTCGATGATCCGGAGATTACCCGACCGGCAGCAGGAGGTGCTTTGCCTGAAATTCCATAGCGGCATGAGTTACCGGGAAATAGCTAAGACAACCGAGTTAAGTGAATCCAATGTCGGATTCCTGATTCACCAGGCGATTCAGACTTTGCGCCGAGAAATGAAAAAAATATCTGATTACGTTACGGAGGCCCAATGAAAACAAACCCCTTGAAACCAGACCCGAATGATCCGAAGTGGACCGCTTTTGTCCTTGGGGAACTGAGTGATGATGAACAGAGAGCGATGCAGAAAATCCTTTCCGATCATCCAGAACTTCAAAAGGAAATCGAAGCAATCCGTGAAACATCGGATTTGATTGAACAGGAATTCACCATTCAACCTGAGATTGTCTTGAATGAGCCCGAACCCAATGTTGTTAATCTGGATGATTCAGTTGTGAGGAGTCCCCGGGTGATTTCTTTCTGGAATATCGCCGGATTGACTTCACTGGGCGCTGCCGCTTGTTGGCTTGCCGTCAGCCAATTTCAACTCCTTCACCAGGAGCCTTTGTCGTCAGGAGAAACCGTGCCGGAGCATGGGGACCGATTGGAGGATCTGGCTCTAAACGTAGTCGATGATTCCACTGCGGTGGTCGTTCCAATGTCGGGTGAGATCATCGATACTCTTAAATTGAAACCCGCTGATTCGAAATCCTCTGATGCCTCCACTCAACGATTGTACAGTCCCGATGCTTATGGTGTGCCTGAATCGCAGTTGAATCAAAAACCGGATGCCATCTCCGAACAGATACAAACGGTGGTTTCAAGACCTGTTGTTGGCGGCTCTTACGGTGCTTCAGGCCCTGAAATGGCTGCACTTGATGGGGTTTCGGTTGAGATGGAGCCTGTAACTGAATCAATGGATCAGGCAGTAGAGTTGGATTCTTCTGCTGCGATATCCACAGGGATGAAGTATGAAAGTCTGAAGCCTATGCTGCCTCCCGGATTGATTGTGGGAGGTGATAGGAGCAAATCGGTTAGAGGCGGATCTGTCAGGAATAAAACAGTCAGGGATAAAACGCGTAGGAACAGATCCACTGAGTTGTCAACTCTGTCGAAATCCAGTAGCTCGGTCTTTGGAGTTGCTCCCGCACTTTCGCCAACTCCAGTCGCACAGGCTGTTTCACGGGAATCCAAGCCTGTTACCAGGGAGCTTGGGAGCCTTGGGACTGAATTGAATTCGTCCCTTGCATCGCCGGTTGCAGCGGAGGGTTACGGAGAAGGAGTGCCCCGCGAGTCTGGTATGGCTGCACGGTACGGGTTGGTGGCTTCGGTTCCTACTTCTGTCAGTAAACCGACTGTCGCCTCATCTCCTCGATTGTCGGCTATCAGTAATTATGCATCCGGCTCGATCAACGAGGAGAAACTTAGACGCCTTTCTTCACCCACATCTTACGGATATGGAGACATGGATTCGCTGCAGTCGATAGCTGTCGGTCGTGAGTCCTACCGACGGCAGACGGCTCTTTCCAATTCCGAGTCTTATCAACCGATTATCGATAATGCTTTTCTTAAAGTGAAGAATGCTCCGTTGTCGACATTCTCCATAGATGTTGATACCGCCTCCTACGCAAATATGCGCCGCTTCCTCAACAGCCATACCCTGCCGCCTGTTGATTCAGTGCGTATTGAGGAACTCCTGAACTATTTTGAATATGACTATCCTGAATCAACGGGAGAAGATCCATTCCATGCCCAGGTGGAAACGGCCGGGTGTCCCTGGCAGCCTGCACATCGATTGGTTCGAATCGGTATTCAGGGCAAGCATCTGGATTCCAACGAGCGCATCCCGACCAATTTAGTTTTCCTGATTGATGTTTCAGGCTCGATGCGGCCGGAGAACAAACTTCCGCTACTCCAACGGGCCATGAAACTCCTGGTCAATGAATTGACCGAAGATGATTTGGTTGCGATTGTGGTTTATGCCGGTGCTTCAGGACTGGTGTTGGAACCAACTTCGGGGGATCGGAAGCAGGTCATTCTGGCGGCGCTGGATCGATTGAAATCGGGAGGCTCCACCAATGGTGGAGCCGGTATTCAATTGGCCTATGGCATGGCAATGTCAAATTTCATCAAAGGAGGTGTAAATCGGGTCATCCTTGCCACGGACGGTGATTTCAATGTCGGGATTACCAATCGAGGTGATTTGACTCGCTTGGTTCAGGAGAAAGCACAGTCCGGGGTGTTTCTCACGGCCTTGGGTTTCGGTATGGGAAATATTAAGGATGCCACCTTGGAGGAACTGACGAACAAAGGAAATGGAAACTATTCCTACATTGATCGTTTTTCAGAAGCTAAAAAAGTTCTGGTGGATCAGAAAGGCGGAACTCTGGTGACGATCGCAAAAGACGTCAAGATTCAGATTGAATTCAATCCCGGGCAGGTCCAGTCCTATCGGTTGATCGGTTATGAAAACCGGAAACTGGCCGCAGAAGATTTCAATGATGACCGCAAGGATGCCGGCGAGATCGGGGCCGGTCATTCGGTGACCGCTCTGTATGAAGTCGTGCCGGTCGGCGTCTCTTCTTCAGCGACAGGGGCGTCCATTCCTGCTTTGAAGTACCAGAAAAACACCCCAACCCTGACAGAAATCGTTTCAGATGAGTTGCTAACCTTGAAGTTGCGCTATAAACAACCGGATGGAGACATCAGCAAACTCCTGGAAATTCCAGTGCTCGATTCTGGAAAACCGTTCAATCAGTCTTCGGTTGATTTCCGATTTGCTGCTGCGGTGGGCTCGTTCGGGATGATATTGAGAAACTCCCCTCATAAAGGAAACGCGACCATGGGATTAGTTTATGAACTTGCTCAAGAAGGATTAGGGGACGATGAAAAGGGCTATCGAGCCGGATTTCTGGATCTGGTTAAAAAAGCCGATTCCCTGATGGGGGGGGAACTGCAGTTCACGGCAACCGGAGATCCTGAAAGTGATCTGGTATTCTTTAGAGGAGTTTTGAAAAGAGTAGTGGAGTTGGACTCACTGAAATCCAAGACCCTTCTGGAAGCCATTCGCTCACAAAAGTTAGACGCATATGCCAATCTTAAAAAGGTGGAACTACGTCGAGTGGATCCGGCTTCAGGCAGAACTCAGAAAATGGTTTTCAATGTTAAAGAACTCCTTGAAAAGGGAGCTGGGAGTGGTCAGGACATTCTCCTTCAAAATAATGATGTCATCACTATCAATCAGAAGGTTTTTCAATTCTGATGATTAAACCTACGGTAGGGAACGCTGTCCTCAACGCGCCGAGGTCATCCGATAAAGTCAGTCAAAAGGCGCGCTGGGGACAGCGCTCCCTGCCGAATTCGCCACCATCCCGAATGGCGAGTATCCGAGTTCGATCCATCGATCATTTTGTTCTCAATATGCAGACCCGTATGCCTTTTCAGTACGGGATTGCTTCATTGACCGCGCTTCCTCATTTATTCCTCAGGCTTCAGCTTGATATCGATGGTCGGACTGTTACTGGCATTTCTTCGGACGGCTTACCTCCAAAATGGTTTACCAAGGATCCTTCCACACGGTTTGAAGAGGATTTAGTTTCTATGTTGGAAGTGATTCGCAATGCATCGGATCTGGCTGTGGAACAGGAGACATCCGATTCCCTATTTCATTTCTGGCATGAGTTGTACCAGCAACAATCGGCATGGGGAGAGCAAAGAAAGTTTCCGCCCTTACTGAGCGGCTTGGGGGTGAGCTTGGTGGAACGGGCCATGATCGATGCCTTTTGTCGGGCTTTTGATCTAACTTTTTTTGAGGCCGTTCAACGCAATGCTTTTGGTATGGATCTCGGAACGCTTCATTCCCATCTCGGGCAGACTTCACCTTCTGATTTTCTGCCGTCAAAGCCTGCCCGATTCCTCGCCGTTCGGCACACGGTGGGATTGTCCGATCCCTTGACGAATTCTGACATTCCAGAGGGGACATTCCTGAATGACGGATTGCCGCAGTCGCTTGAGGAGAACATTGAGGTTTATTCTCTGAATCATTTCAAAATCAAACTGTGTGGCAATCTGGACCGAGATCTGGATCGATTGAACCACCTCGCCGGCATTCTGGAAAATAAGGTGGGGGAAGATTACCTTTTCACCCTTGATGGGAATGAGCAGTTTCGAAACCTCGATTCATTTTTGGAAATTTGGAACGTGCTGGATCGTGATCCAAAACTGGCTTCCTTTCGAAAGCATCTGGATTTTGTTGAACAGCCCTTCCATCGTAAAGTAGCTCTTGATGAATCCCTGGTCGCCTCCTTGAAAAACTGGACCGATCGGCCGGCTATGCTGATTGACGAGTCGGATGGAGAGTTGCACAGTGCAGCCCAGGCCTTGGATTCTGGCTATGCAGGCACCAGTTTTAAGAATTGCAAGGGAGTCTTCAAGGGGCTTGGAAATGCGTGTTTCCTTCAGGAGTTACAAAGAAGAAATCCCGATTTTCGAACTATCCTGAGCAGTGAAGATCTGGCGAATGTCGGTCCGATCGCTCTGCTGCAAGACTTGGCTGTAGTGGCATGCATGGGGTTGAAGCACAGTGAACGAAATGGGCATCACTATTTCCGTGGATTGAGCATGTTTTCCCAAGAGGTTCAGAAACAAGTTGCGGCCGCACATTCAGATCTTTATGAATTCAATGAACAAGGTTTTTTGACACTTGCGGTCAGCAAAGGTAGATTGTGTCTGGACAGTGTCACCGGTTCTCCCTTCGGTTACGGCTTCGATTTCGATGTCACCGAATACATCCCTCTGGACCAATGGAGTTCCGATTCCTTGTCTACCATCTGAACCGATACTTCCATTGGCTTCGGTTATGTAAGTATGTTGAAAACCTTATGACTGCAGATAAATTGAAGAAACTTATTTCGCCATGGTATTTCAGGATCTTCCTGGTTCCTGTTCTCTCCCTGTTTCTTATTGTTTTCCTGACATCCTGTGAAAAAGCAGATGCCCCGAAGGAAAACCGGCCCCAAGTTCCTTTCGAATCAGAGGCTGCCGATGATTCGAGCGAGGTAGTCATTTATGAAGTGAAAGGGGTTATTCACTCTCTTTTACCGGAAAAAAAGAAATTCATCGCGCGCCACGACGAAATCCCTGATTACATGCCGGAAATGACCATGCCCTTTCATGTACGTCGAACAGAAGAGTTGGAAGGGTTGAGTCCGAATGACATGATTGAGTTTCAGTTACTGGTTACCGAGGAGGACGCCTGGGTGCGGAACATTAAGAAAACGGGAGTTTCCTTTTCCAATTCAGATATCGGTCCACCGGAGGAAACATCACAAGCTGATGATGCTGAAACGGCGGTTATTCCAGAAAAAGAGGAGGGCTCATTGGGTTCTGAATGGAGAGCCGTTAGAGAGGCGGAGTTGCTGACCACGGGGGATGTTTTTCCGGATTACTCATTACTCAATGAATTTGGGAAACCGGTTAAATTCAGCGATTTCAGAGGTAAAGTCATTTCAATCACAATGATTTTCACACGATGTCCAATTCCTTATGCCTGTCCCAGAAT
Organism: Verrucomicrobiales bacterium; assembly: GCA_012959985.1. Classification (GTDB taxonomy): domain Bacteria; phylum Verrucomicrobiota; class Verrucomicrobiia; order Limisphaerales; family DUCD01; genus DUCD01. Next base: position 9,748 of record DUCD01000073.1, read on the forward strand.
GTCGAATCAATTTCGAGAGGTTCAACTGAAAATCAATAATTCCTCAAAGATTAAACCATCTCAGGTTCAGTTTCTCAGTATCTCATTTGATCCGGAATTTGATACTCCGGCGGTGATGAAAGCTTATGCCGAAGCGTATCGATATGTTCCGTCAAACTGGAGTTTTCTGACCGGTAAGCAAATCGACATTGATTCAGTGGTCGATCATCTGGGAATGGGGATGTATCGTGAGGATGGAACCATCAATCATCAGATGCGTACCGTAGTTCTGGATGCTCAAGGTCAAGTATTTGAAATCATCAATGGATACGATTGGAAACCTGAGGAGCTATTGCAATCCATGATCAAAGCAGCAGGCTCCTCAAATTCTGGTTCAACCGAGAAATCCGCTGATTGATTACCCATTCTATACTGAGAATGGCTTTTTCAATCCGGTTTTCCTTTGATTAACTCTTAACCCTATGGCAGGGAAACGCGGGCTAAGCAGAAGTCGCCTCTTCCTGGTTTTCCTCTGAGTCCGAAGCCTGATCCAAAGCGTAATCGATTGAATCGATGCGATATCGTTGCTTTTGGGATCCCATTTCAAATTCAACTTCATCTCCGGACTTGTGATTAATAACCGCTTGAGCCATCGGAGTGAGATAGCTCATGACGTTCTCGTCAGGGGCGGAATCCCAAGCACCCAGAATGGCATACGATTCTGTCGCTTGCGTATCCAGGTTGGTCATATCAATTCGGGTTCCGATCGTTACCACATCCGTATTTACATTTGCGAAGTCAGTGCCTTTTGCGCGGAGCAGATCCCTTTCGAGTTCGGCTTTACGTTTCATGAGAAACTTCTGCTGTTCCTTGGCAGCTTTATATTCATGGTTTTCCCGAAGGTCTCCATAACTTCTGGCAATGGCGATCTCCTTCGAGTTATCCGGGATTTTCTTATGGACGAGTTTTTCGTATTCAGATTTGCGACGTTCCAGACTTTTCCATGAAACCACCAGCGAATTATCCTGGCTCGATTTTTCTTTGGAGATCAGGGACTGGACGGATGGATAGGCTTTGACGATTCTGGCCAAGAGAGAGCGTTTCTCCATATCCTCAAAAACCGGTGAGAACTTTAATTTTCGAGTGATGTCCTTGACCACTTCTATGTCCGCCGAGTCAATGAGTTCAACTAGAAGATTCTTATCACTGAGAATAAAGTCGCCGAGACGATTGATCTTCTTATCCTGAAATTGGTCATGTTCCATGGCAGTCAACATTGCGTTGAATACCTCGGCGTCCAGAATATCTGCAAAAGTGTCTGATCTGGATTTGGCCAACCATAGAAGAAGGTCGCTTTTTGCGGATTGCTGATTGATCAGATAGGCCAGATGTTTTTTCAGGTCATCCAGTAGATCATTATTAATCATCAGCAACGCGCAATCACCTGCCAATTTGACAGTGGAGTGGTTCATGAGATCCAGTACGATTTCCGGCCAGTTCTCCTTTGATTTTTTCAGCGAGAGGAGGGCTGGTTTGAATTTTGCGGCGGGTAGCGCTTCAAATAGAGCAACAATGTCCGTGATCCGCTCCCAGATAACTGCTTCAGTAACTTCCTCGTCCTGCTTTTCCAATTCGGCCTCACGGGACAATTCATCTCGAGCGAAAACAGCTTCCAGAACCAGAGAGGGTTGGTTTTTCAGGTATTTCGGAATTTCGTCATTCAAGACGGCCAATACGATGGTGGCAACTGCCTTCTTGTTGTGGAGATCTGGAACCAATTTAAGGACTTCGCTCACTACCGCCAGCTTTTGCTTGAGCCCTTTGGCAACTTCAAAATCACTCAGTAACCGGTCATCAATCTTGACTTCCTCTTCATGAAATTCAACGGGTTGGGATTTTTTTGAAGGGACTCGGAAATGTCCGCTTTTCTTGAGTTCGCGTTTGGCGGTGTCCCACCATTTTTTCCAATCTTCCTCAATGACCTCCGGTACCAGAGATTTCTGAATGGTATCGATAGTGGCTTTACCATTGTAACTCAGCAGAACCACTTTGATTAATTCAAGGTGGTTAATGGCTGCCAACTTTTGCAAGGCCTTCAGGTCATCCACTTTTCTGGCAAGAATATGTTCCGGTCCGATGGCATTCAAGGTCTTGGCGGCAAATCCGAGATCCATCGAATGGTCCGGTTTCGTATCGAAATCAATGGAAATTCTACTGAAGACAGTGTCAATTTCGGTTATTTTTCCAAATCCCCAACTCCGGTGGGTGGAGTATCCAGCTTCGGATAACAATAGTATTGGATCGATCAAGTCACTTCCAATTTTCCCTGATATAACCAGTTTTTCCAGCTCTTCTCTCATAAATAAATTGCGCCGCGTCTCTATTTTCGGATTTTCCTCGCGAGCAGGCACGCGAAGGGCATTATTAACGTGTGCCAAGTCATAAACCAAGAGAAATTGCCGTTCAGATTCTTCGCCGTGTAATCGAGAGTCGTCGATTCGTCGAAGATGAGTTGCTGAACCAGAAGTTGGATTCCTCATTATCCCCCCGAGATAAGCGCTTGTGCCATGAGATTGTCTTGGGTGTTATTCGGAACCAAATCCTGCTTGATTGGCTGATTGAGCAGATTACCCACCGCAACCGGCAGCGGCCCAGTTTGAGAATTCTTCTCCAAACTGCCTTCTATCAAATATTCATTTTGGACCGGATTCCCGATCATGCTGTGGTCCATGAGACGGTTTCGTTAGCCAGAAATCTTGGTTTTTCAAGGCAGGCGGGATTTGTGAATGCCGTGCTTCGCAACAGTTTACGAAATCGGGACCAACTGCGTAATGAGATTGAGTCCATGAAAAAAAATCGAGCTTTCATTGTTTTTTCACATCCAGAGTGGTTGCAGCAGAGGTGGAAAAAGCGGTTCGGAAGCGAGTCCTGCCTTGAGTTAATGGAATGGAATAATCGTATTCCTCCGGTTTACGTTCGAGTTAATTCCTCGGATTCCCATAAATCTCCTTTGCCGGCAGCGTGGGAAAAACAAGGCATCGAATTCAAGGCCTTTGATCTTCCTTGGTTGCGTGATCCCTTGTTTTACGAAATTCGATTTAATGGTCCCATCCAGCAACAGCAAGGTTTTGAGGAAGGTGGCTTCTATATTCAGGATCCCAGCGCCAGTTCAGCGGTCGAACTACTGAATCCTCAGAAAGGGGGGTCCTACTTGGATTTTTGTGCAGCTCCCGGAGGGAAAACCACGTTGATTGCACAATGGATTCAAAACCATGGCGAGGTGGTTGCCTGTGAATTCTCAGAAACCAGGCTGAATCGTCTCCGTGAAAACGTGGATAGGATGCAGTCATCCAATGTTGAAGTCTATCTGCTTGCTGACTGGGAAAGACAGCATAAATCCTCTTCCGGTGGCCGTTTCGATGGAGTGTTGGTCGATGTTCCCTGCTCGAATACTGGGGTTATGAGGCGTCGTATCGATGTTCGACATCGGCTTAACGAAGAGTTTTTCAGCACCCTTCCTGATATGCAATTGAAGATTTTGAAATCGGCAGCAAACTATGTGAAAAAAGGGGGCACTCTAGTCTACAGTACCTGCAGTGTTGAATCGGAAGAGAATCGTGAGGTGGTAGATCGGTTTCTGAAGGAGCATTCACAGTTTGAAATAAAGGCAGAGCGAACGATTCTTCCACAGGTCGATAAAATGGACGGAGCCTATGCTGCTGCATTGATCCACCGGTAAAAGGCTTGCCTTGACTGAATGAGAACATCAGATATGATCTCCGGCTCCTGATTTGAAAGGATAATTGATGACGAATATAATTCAGATTAAAGCCCGAGAAATCCTCGATTCCCGTGGCAATCCAACCGTCGAGGCGGACGTTACACTACAATGCGGAGCCGTTGGGCGTGCCGCGGTTCCTTCCGGTGCCAGCACTGGAGAAAACGAAGCCATAGAGCTTCGAGATGGTGATAAGAGTCGCTACCTCGGAAAAGGGGTTACCAAGGCGGTTCAGAATATTCACGAATTGGTGGAACCCATGCTGCTCGACTTGGATGCGGTTGATCAGTTGACCGTGGACAGGGTGCTTCTTGAGACCGATGGGACCGAAAATAAGGATAAATTGGGGGCCAATGCTGTTCTGGCTGTATCTCTTGCCAATGCTAAGGCGGCGGCGGCGGCTCTGGATCAGCCTTTGTTCCGTTATCTTGGAGGTCCCAATGCAAAAGTGCTGCCGGTTCCCATGGCCAACGTCATCAACGGGGGGGCTCACTCCGATGCCCCCATCGATTTTCAGGAGTTCATGGTGATTCCCAAAGGATTTGATACTTTTTCACAAGGACTCCAGGCGATTACCGAGATATTCCATTCCCTTAAAGGGGTATTGAAATCCAAAGGATTATCAACTGCTGTCGGAGATGAAGGGGGATTTGCGCCGAATTTGGACAGTGCTGATGCGGCAATTGAAGTGATTCTTCAGGCGGTTAAGGATGCCGGTTATGAAGCCGGAAAGCAGATTTTTCTGGCACTCGACGTGGCTTCTTCCGAGTTCTACGAAGCTGATAAGAACAAATACATATTCAAGAAAAGCTCAGGACGGGAGTTGAGCGCTGAAGAACTGGTCGATTTCTACGCCGATCTCGTCTCCAAGTATCCCATTATCAGCATTGAAGACGGATGCGATGAAAATGACTGGGACGGCTGGAAAAGGCTGACGGATAAGATCGGTTCAAAAATACAACTGGTTGGAGATGACTTATTCGTAACCAACGTGAAGTTTCTTCAGAAAGGGATCGATATGGCCGTGGCAAATTCAATCCTGGTTAAAGTAAATCAGATTGGATCCCTTACCGAAACCTTTGATGCTGTCGAATTGGCACAGGGCAATAAGTATACCGCTGTCATTAGCCACCGATCGGGAGAAACAGAGGACGCGACCATCAGCGATATCGCGGTGGCTACCAATGCCGGTCAGATTAAAACCGGTTCCCTTAGCCGTACCGACCGGACGGCCAAGTACAATCAGCTTCTGCGTATCGAGGAAATCCTTGGAAAGAATGCTGTCTACGGCGGCAAGTTCTAGTTTTTCCCCCAACCAATAAACAGGTTTCCGACCGATTCATGACTCGCAGGGGTTCATGGATCGGTCCTTTTTTTTGACTCAAGGTTTCCAACGGGAATCACAGCCATACCTTTTGTCGGTTACAGTATCCATGGTTCAAGAGTTCTGAGATTGATTAAAGAGTTGCAATAGGCTTGAATTTTCTTCGGGCAGATTGCCCGGGAGTCATCTTCCTATTAATAATGAAAAAACCGAGTTCTAAATTGAGGCTGTGGATATATCCACTCATCACAGCACTCGTGGTTGCTTTGGTTGGGATGTGGGCAATTGGGACGGTTCGACGTGAAATTCAGAAAAACTTGAAAAAGGAACTCTCGACGATTCTCTCTGCCAATGTCAACGCATTGGAGATTTGGATTGAAGCACACAAAAATACGATTTCGGTCATCACCACTGGAACCAACCTTCGAAGGATCGTTATGGAATTGGTCAGTCTGGAAGATGGAAACCGCCTTTCCGCCAATCGGAATAGCCGACTGATCAGGAAGAATCTCCAAATGGATCTCAACGATCAGCTTTCAGAGAAAATCAAAAGAGCCAATTATTCTGGTTTTGTGGTCATCGATCCTAAGGGCAGGGTGATTGCGGCCGGATCGGATGATTTGATCGGAATGCACATTCCAGGAATGCCTGAATTCCATAAAAGGCGGTCTCCGCGAAGAGGCCCTCGCCTGGCTAAGAAACCCTTGAGGATTGGTAGGCTGGTGCACGTGTTTGAAACCGGGGAGCCCGAGGTCGTGGCTCCCTTTAAAGTCACCTTTTCCGAACTTCCTAGAGAATTCGCTCAGTCTCAACCCCGGGATTCATCTTCAATTATCATGATGGTAGGGAGTCCTATCCTGTCCGACGAAGGAGAAATCATTGCAGTGCTCGGATTGCGGATTCGGCCTCGTGAGGATTTCACCCGTATCCTGTCCGTTGCCAGATCCGGGCAAAGCGGCGAATCCTATGCCTTTAATACCGAGGGAATGATCATTTCCGAAAGTCGATTCGATCAGCAGCTAATGGACCTCAATATCCTGGAAAACAGTTCTGAGAACACTTGTGTTCTGAATCTTCAATTGCGCGATCCCGGAGGAGACCTTACTCAAGGGTTTGTCAATTCAGACCCGCGGTCCTCATACCCGTTGACTTATCCCGTCAAGTTGGCTCTCGGTGAGAAAAGCTCCGATGGAATTAATATCGATGGATTTCGTGATTACCGGGGAGTCAACGTAGTTGGGGCTTGGAAATGGCTTCCGGAATATGACTTCGGAGTGGTTTCAAAAATGGATGCAGTGGTTGCCTATCGGCCTTTGGTGGTGCTCCGGCGAACCTTTGTGGTGTTGATCGGTATGCTGAGTTTCAGCTCCATTGGTATGTTGGTTTCTTCGCTGGGAGCCGTCCGATTACAACGTCGCGTTCAAAAAGCCGAAATGGAGATTCGTCAACTGGGTCAGTATACTCTTCGGAAGAAAATTGGAGAAGATGGGGGAATGGGGGCTGTTTTCCTTGCGGACCATGTCCTTATGAAACGTCCCACAGCGGTTAAATTACTTCCTCCTGAAAAGGCCGGCAGGAGTGCGGTGGCAAGGTTTGAAAGAGAGGTGCAATTCACCAGTCGGCTGTCTCATCCAAATACCATCCAGATTTTTGACTACGGCCATACGCCCGAAGGAGTTTTCTATTATGCCATGGAATACTTGGAAGGGATCAACCTCAAGAAGCTGATTCGGGACTTCGGTCCACAACCCGACGGAAGGGTCATTCATATCCTGGACCAAATCTGTGCTTCCCTGACTGAAGCACACCGTAGAGACCTGATCCACCGGGATATCAAACCGGCAAATGTGATCCTCTGTGAAAGGGGAGGTATATACGATACCGTTAAAGTTCTTGATTTCGGACTGGTTAAGAGCATTGGAAGTCCGGAAGAATCATCAGAGATTATGGTGACTCAGGAACAGAGTATAACCGGGACGCCTCTGTATATGTCTCCGGAAAGTATTGAAGAACCCTCTACCGTGGACGGAAGAAGTGATTTGTATTCGCTGGGGGCGCTGGCCTATTTTCTGGTCTCGGGAGAGAATGTTTTCCAAGGGAGAAGTATCATGGATATTTGTCGCCGCCATATTGACACCCCGGCCGTTTCTCTTTCCGAAAGAACGGATAAACCGGTCGATCAAAGGTTGGAGCAATTGATCATGCAATGCCTTGAAAAGGATCCCCAAGCTCGTCCGGCTACCGCTGATGCACTGCAAAGCGAGTTAAGAAAATGCGCAGCTTTCGGGGCTTGGAATGATTCCGATATTCGTGACTGGTGGAATCAGAAACTGCGTCAGGATGCCTCGAGACCAGAGAAATCAGACCAGGATACAGCTTCCCAAATTGCCGAAACCATTCAGATAAACTATAAGGAAAGGCAAATTGGTTAGGTGATATGAGCGGGGGGGTGCGGACTGGATTGAAGGTGGGTCCCGTTGTTCTCAGCGCGCTGTATTGACTGCAATGCCCCATTTACCGGCGCTGGGGACGGCATTCCCTGCCAGAGATGGAGTGGGTACACAAAACAAGCAACGGGTTGTTAAAGCCCGTTGCTTATTGCTAAATCTTTGGGAATGTCTTCCCGGGATTGGGTCAAGCGGTCGCTTCTGCGGTCGCAGATTCGCTCAATTGATTGAGCTTCAGCGCTAATCGGGATTTTTTCCGATTGGCTTTGGCTTTGTGGATAACACCCACTTTCGCTGCCTTATCCAATTTCGAGGTCACTTGGACCAAGGCCTCGGAGGCTTCCGTTTTCTCATTGTGCGCGATGGTATCCAGGAAATGCTTTTCCAAGGTCTTCAATCGCGATTTTACGGCGCGGTTTCGGTCGTGCTTCCGCAAGTTACTATGCATTCGCCGTTTGGCTGATTTTGTGTTCGGCATGAATCCGTCTAAAATTCTAATGTTTTCTGTCGAAAGAAAACGAACACTACGCAAATAGATTTCAATGTCAACGGCTTGTTAATTATTTTTTTGAAATGAGGCCCTGAGCATTGATTAATGGGCTGCGGTACAGACTAAAACTTGTTCCAATGTGGTTAAGCCATCGCGAACTTTGCCCAAAGCGACGTCTCTCAGGGTTTTCATGCTCTGCTCTCTGGCAATTCTTCCAATTTCCATTGCACTGGCCCGATCAATGACCAGTTTCCGTATCTCATCAGTAACTGTCATCAACTCAAGTATGGCTACCCGGCCGGCATACCCCGTCTTTTTACAGCGATCACAGCCTTGTCCATGATATAAGGGAGTATCACCAAAGAAGTCCGGATCAATATCCAGATCTTCAAACATTTTTCTGGGGTAATTCACGGGCTCCTTACAGCTGAGACAGATGCGCCTCATCAGACGTTGAGCACAGCAGAGGATGACAGCCGAGGAAATCAGAAAGGGTGCCACCCCCATATCGTCCAATCGGGCGATGGCTCCCGGCGCATCATTACAGTGCATCGTACTTAGGACCTTATGTCCCGTCAATGCTGCTTCGACCGCGATCTGCGCCGTTTCTTCATCTCGAATTTCTCCAATCATTACAATATCGGGATCCTGCCGTAGAATGGAACGTAACGCGGCAGCAAAAGTCAGACCGATATCCTTTCTGACCGGCACTTGGTTGATTCCCGGAAGCTGGAATTCAACGGGATCTTCCACCGTGACGATGTTTTCATCCGGCGTATTGACTTCATTCAGTGCCGAATAAAGGGTGGTCGTTTTTCCAGAACCGGTGGGGCCGGTAACCAATATAAGCCCATGAGGAGATTGCAGAGCCGTCAAGAATCGTTTCAGGGAATTCTCATCCATTCCCAGTTTATCAACACTGGCTGAAAGGTTCGATTTATCCAGAATACGAAGCACGCATTTTTCACCGTTCACTGTAGGCAGGAAAGAAACCCGTAGGTCGATATCTCTACCGCCCACTCTGATCCTCATACGTCCGTCCTGGGGGAGTCGCCGTTCCGAGATGTCCAGACTGCTCATGATCTTGATGCGGGACATCAGGGGGATCTGTAAATGCTTCGGAGGAGGAGTGCTTTCCATCAGGGCCCCATCAATCCGGTAGCGAAGTCTCACCGATTTTTCCATCGGTTCAATATGAATATCACTGGCCCGATCCTTGATAGCCTGGACAATCATCAGATTCGCCAACTTGATCACCGGGGCCTCTCCCCCTGCAGCGGCAACCTCATCTTCGTCGTAATCTTCCGCCCCCACACTGGAAAGCTCGAGTTCTTCTGCATCGGCCTCCAATTCCGCTTCCTTGATGATGTCATCCATACTGCCCTTGGTCGTATCCAGATTCTGGATTTTGTCCAGGAGGGCTTTCTCCGATGAAATCATGGGGACGATTTCAAGATTGGTAATACGTTTGACATCGTCCAGAGCCAGAACGTTGAGAGGGTCCACCATCGCCAGGAAGAGTTTCCGACCCAGCCTTGATACCGGAAGAATCCGGTAATTGGTCATGATATCCTTCGGTATCAGATCCATCAGATCGGTGGAAACCGAGATGTTGGAGACATTGACCGGGGTGGAATTCAGCACTCGTCCCATGCAGACGACCATGTCGCTGTCGTTGACATAGGATTTGTCGATGAGCAGCTTTAGAAGTCGGATGCCTTCTTTTTTCTGTTGCTCCAACAGTTCATCGACCTGTGCGCGAGACAGCAGACCGTCCTCTACAAGGGCATCAGCGATTCGTTCTCCAAATGATTTCGCCATACAATAAATCCAGGATTGCCGGATCAGATAAACATCTTCTTGATTAGCTTGGTCAATTCATCCGGTTTTGTCAGATACCAGATGATTCGGCCTTTTGATTGTTCTTCCAGTTCCAGAGTGGCCTGTTTATTGAAAGGGTTACAGGTGAATGCGATTAGGGATTTACTCAACTTATCCACCGGCAGCACGCACCAGCGTCGACAGGTTTCGGCAGAAAATGACCTGCAAAGCTCAATGTCAGTATCATAGCTCTCAATGGAGAGGTAGGCGACTCTTGAGCGTTCCACGAGCACCTTGAGGGATTCATCAATCGGCATTCCCCCTCCATCAGACAATTTTTCAATGAATGAAGGCGTCACATCAACGGGAGGGATGTTCAGGCCCGGCGTAGGCCAAAGACGGTTGAACTCTTCTTCCAGAATCTTTTTTGTATCCACGTAAAGTTTGGACATCATGGCGCGTCCATCGTCGATAGCGTCCGCTTCCTTGGCTGTTGAATCTGTCTTGGAGGAGCCATCCGGGGAGAATGAGATCAAGTCGTCGCCCGGGTAGTCGGGTAGGTCCGGACTGCTGAAACTGGTTGCCTTACTCTCGATCTCAGCCAACGCCGATTTGACGTCGGGATCCTCTGGGAATAATTGCAGAATGCTTTCGTATTCAAGAATTGCTGAGGAGAGTTGCCCTTTTTGAACATACGCCTCCGCAATCCGCTTGGAGGTTTTCATGGAATCCTCCTGTCGACCCAGCTTGGCGTAGGCTTCCTTGAGGATTTCCAAGGATTGATAGTCGTCGGGTTGAGACTGGGTAATCACCTCGAACATCTCAATTGTCTGTAATAATTGAGCTTCTTCGTTGGTGCCGACTCCCGCCATATGATTAAGGATCAGATTAATTTCAGCGACCCATAGGTGGATTAACCGAAGGTTTGAAATAGTATGCTGTATTTTTTTGGATCTGTTCCAAAACTGTTGACCTGTTGATATACCCTATTAAATTCCAGCTGATGCGCAGGTAGTATGCCATTTCGTGCGGGGATAGTCCATGGAGGATTTCTGGGAAAAACAAAAGAATAAAATTTGCTTTGACGATTGGTATTGGCCTGTGAATTGATCTTCCTCTGTGAGCGGTTATTATAAATCGGGGCCTGGACGGGCTTCTCGAGTATGTGAATTGTTCGATCGAATTGCTCCTCGTTACGACTTGGTCAACGATGTCCAAAGTTTTGGATTTCACCGAGTTTGGAAACGTCGTCTGCTCGTTTCGTTAAAACTCTGCAGCCGGGATCGGTTTTTAGATTTGTGCTGCGGGTCCGGAGACTTGGCATTGGTCGGCTCAAAATCAGTTCGACAGGTGGTCGGACTGGATTTTTCCCAACCCATGCTGGATGTCGCTGCTGCCCGTAAGGGAGCTGAAAAGGCGGGCAACAAAGTTACGTGGATTCGTGGGAACGCCATGGAATTACCCTTTGCAGACGATTCTTTCGACGCGGTCAGCATTGCCTACGGATTGAGGAACCTGGCCTCTTTCAATGAGGGATTGGCCGAAATTCATCGTGTATTGAGGCCGTCGGGGCGAATCGCTATCCTGGAATTTGGAATCCCTCAAAATGCCGTCTGGAAGTCGGTTTGGTATGTCTATCTCAATTGCGTCGTGCCCGGATTCGGGGCATTGTTTTTCGGGGATAGGAAGGCTTATTCCTATATTCTCGAATCCCTGAATCATTATCCTGCGCAGAAGGGAGTCCTGGAAGCTCTCCATCAGCTTGGTTTTCAAAACATAAATCTGGTCAATTACTTCGGAGGCATGATGAGCCTCCATACTGCCGTAAAGGCGTCCAGTTAAGAGATCGCTCAAGTAAAACTGCACTTCCTGCCCAAGGGTGAATTTATTCTTGAGCGAGTCCTAAGCTTAGTCAGGCGTTGATCGAATCGTATCTGTTTTAAACAGGAATGCTCCTTCAAGCCGAATGGGCGATAAATCAAGTTCCTCGATAAACCCACCGAATACTTCGGTTTCCATGGGGCCCAATGGTGGTGAAAGCAGCGCCCAGTCAATTTCATATTTCTTGATGTCTTCAACCAAATCCGTAAAGGCAGTGGCGGAGGGTCTCATCAGCACTTTCACCGGTTGTTCAAAGTAATAAGTGAACACGGCACAGGCGTGATCCGGAGCCAGTGACTGCCAGTAGTGGAACGAGGTGATCAGAACTCGTTCATTCGGCTTCAGGTGTCGGTTCATAGCTTCAGCAGCTTCTCTCGACATGGAAGCTCCCCGCCACTGACCTTGATCTGTTGATTTTAGAAATGACTCATAATCCTGAGAAAAAAGAGGACCGGATACGGTCAGAACCAAGGTCACACAAAGCGTTGCAGGAATGGTTGTCCTCAGAGTTTTGCGAAATGAAGAGACATCTGCCCGGATCCAGTTCATCAGAACGGATTGATAGTAAGCGAGCATCTTGTCCATCGCGTATCCCTGCAGAGTTGCCCATGCAGGAAGCAGGATGATCACGATCCAGGCCACTTTGTTCTCCAGCAGAGAAAGCAATCCGTAGTTCGGCAACAGCAATGCTACGGGCCACAAGCAAGCCCGGTTAGTAAATTGGCTTTTGACGGCTATCGTTCCGGGGGGGCGAGGTTTAGAGAGATGATAGAAAACTGCGCTGATCCCGATAAGAGCCAGAGCACATCCCACCGTTCCCATTTCCCGTTCCAGATTCTGGAAATAATAACCAGACGATTGTTGCCAATGTTCGGTTTTTTCGGCAGCAAAATTCAGGTTTCGAATGATCGATTGTGCATTGACGACTAAATACCACCATCCGCTCAGCAATGCCGGGATCATTGTCAGGACAGCCAAGTCCCTGAGGTTTCTTTTTCCGTCGGCTTTCACCGTCCACAGCATCAGCACGGCAATGACATAAAAGGCCGCGGTTTCTTTTGCCAGCAGGGCTAACCCAAGGAATACGGCGGCCAACAGCGATCTGCCCGAAAGAAACA
>DUCD01000073.1:22647-27794 GCA_012959985.1 Verrucomicrobiales bacterium
ATGCCGGCATGACGGCCAGGAAAAAACCGGCCCAGAGTGCCGTTCGGTTAGAGAAAATCCTGCGGTTCAACTGAAACAGCAGTAGCCAGTTGATGGTGGTGATAAAGATGTTCAGGATTTCCACCCGCTCCGCGAATCCGGTTTGAAGGGGACTCAGCCTCCACATTGCCAGACAATACATGGGGGGGGTGCGTCCAGAACCAATTTGAAAAATCATCGCTACCCTGAGTTGCAAACGACTGGACCGTGCACAGATTCATCGCCTCGTCCCAGACCAACAGGTGTCCGATGAATTCGGACCGAAGGGCAACGAATAAAACCAAGCAAAGGCAAAGCGCCCCCCATTGCCAAGGGCTCAGGTATTTGTGGTCCCCCTTGTTGATTGCATGCTTCACTATTTCTTGCTTTCGGTCCGGCCTGGGTCACTCCTGAGATGAACGATGGTCGCTCCCCAGCTTCCAAAATGCTCATTTGCCAAGTGATACTCCAGGATACCCGGATCCTTGTCCAGAAGTGAGTGAACCGTCCTTCTCAGATTCCCGATTCCTTTCCCATGGATAATTCGTATCCGAAAAATACCTTTTTCACGGCAGAGGATCAAATAATCCAGCACAACCGCCTTAACATCCTTTGGTCGGAATGGATGCAGATCCAATACCCCGTCCACAGGTAGCTCAACCGGTTCTTCAGATTCCGGGAAATTGTCCATCGTTGTGTCGATTCAGCACGCCATCAAAGGTAGGGCAGCGCTGTCCCCAGCGCGCCGAATGGGTAGGGTTGTTTGATCTCACAACCGACTCTCATCCCTCTATCTGGACTCCCGAACGCTGAAAGTGAATTTCGCCGCTTTAGCGTTCATCGAGGTATAGCTGACTGTTTCCTGAGATTTTTCAGTCAGGATTAGGGTTTTCCAAGGCGTTTCATCTCCAGTGGAAAACCCGTCTTCATCCTTGAAGATGCAGCGAGCCTGAACTTGAATCCGGCGATCATCGCGACTTCTCAGATTGACGGTAGCTTTCAATCGTCCGTCTGCAAGTTGGGTCTTCTTGATGCCTGAGACGTCTACCGATTCTTGAATCCCCTTGCTCATAAAGACGACATTGTGGTGGCTTTCCATGTCTCCCTTTTCTGAATAGACGGGAGTGTAGGCGCCTTCCGGGGTGCTGCATCCGTTGCCGATGCTGAAAAGCATGCCTACGGTGACGATTGAGATCAGATGGGTCGATTTCATTTAGTTTCTTTCTGAATAAACGGGTTCAGTCGGTGTGATCTGAGATTCGTTGATTGTCGGGTTAGTGTTTTTTGCTGCTGATGAAAAGGGCTGAATTTCGGAGCTGTTCGGTTACATTCACAGTAATGGATCGATTGAGATCCTTAAGAGGTTTTCCTTCGTCATCGAAGAAATGGACTTCTGCACGATGATCGCCGGGAGTCAGCTTCAGACTTTTGAAACCAAGGTATTGTGGGAGATTGTCCCAGGTTCTGGTATCGGCAGTAGGATTGGTTGAAGCAGAAAAAATCTTACTGATCAGCCCGATTGCTGCTACGGCGGCACCGGCTTCCCGTAAATTACGATCAGTCATCATCAATGTTCCCCCTAACAACGCCACGTCTCCAACCTCAGAAGTGCTTGACTTGAAGACAGCCTTATTGCCGAGAATGTGGTCCATGACTCGCCCCCCCCGGGTCGTTGCCTGGTAATAGAGGTCATCATACGGAAGGATGTCCAGTTTCTGGCCGGCAATCCTCACCACGGCCGAGTGGGCTTGTTTTTTACCCGACCGAAAGCGCAGTTCCTCCAGATAATCACCCGTGGCGTATTTTCTTGGCCCGATCCCTAATTCCACGAACAAGGCAAAGTTATGGTCAACCTCATAGGGGGGTAAAGTTTCATAGCGGCTGTTGGCTTCGGCTTGATCTCTGGCATTGGATCCCTCATTTCCAAGTTTCTGCATGACCAGGCCGTCGAGGTAATCGAGCATCACATAATCTGCGGCGTATTCACGGTTTTCCGTATCCCCGTCGATGAATTGACCGCTCAGGAAACAGGCTCGGGCATTGTCGATTTCACCCTTCACCCAATAGAGAATACCTCGATAATAATAAGCCATGACTCTTTCGTAGGGTTCTCCTATAAAGCGTTTGTCGGACTCGGCATGAAAGAGACTTCGAGCCTTCCTGGCCGCTTTGTCATTGGTGATGATACCCCCTATGCTTGCCAGGGCATCATCGAGGAGTGATTCCGCCAAGTCGTATTTATGCAACCGCATGGCGATGGCAGCCGTGCGATACTGCCACAGGACTCGATCTTTTGCCGGTGCGTTCTCAATGGCATGGATGCCATCCTCCACCGGGTCTCCTGTATCCCTGTATTGGAAAAGCGGTGCCTGAGTGGCGCAACCGGTAAAAAACAAAGCCCCTGCGGTCCCTAAAGTCAGTGTCAGGCATCGGGCCTTCATGGAACTTATTCTGTCCGTGTCGATTTCAACGGTAAACCGCGTCTTCCAAACCTTGTTTTTTGATCTCAGCAAAATCTTCAAAGACAATTACCGATGTCTCTGCATCGATCAATTGAAAGGTATAAAGCACGTAATCACTGATTCCCTGAGAGGTTCTCGAACTCAGACTCTGGAGTTTTCCCGTCAGAAAATAATCCGCGCCTTTAAAAGCTGTTTTGGACGGGTCGGAATGGCTGGTCAGTTTTCCCGCCTGTTTCATTTCTTTTTCCGTTTCCAAAACATCCATCCGTCGACGAGCCAGAAAACGCACTTTCCCGCGAGTCTGTCGGTTCACCTGGGCACGGATTCGACTAAGAAAGATCTCCTTGTTGATCTGGAAACGGGTCTCATTGATCAAGTTTTCGGTCACGATCATGGGAGGACTGGTGGCATTCACGATTTCAGGCGTCGACATCAACTGTCGGGCAATCTGATCCGAAATAGATACCAGATCCTGTGATTCGATCCCGGTTCCGGTAACAAAACCCCGCTCGTCCGCCTTGAGTTCGGTGACTTCTGTTCCACGGGGATTCTGGACGCCGCTGGTAGCGCATCCACTGATCCAGATTGCCGGTAACAGTAAGCCGACCGTCTGCAGCCATTTTTTTCCTGGGTGATTTTTATTCATGACATTCTGCTTTCCTGATCCTTCAGGCCCTGCCATTTTCGACGAACCGGAGCACGTCGTCTATTCATTTCCACTATTTCACTTGCTAAATTTTCGGATCCATCAATGAATTGAATAAAACGATCATGTTGGCGAAACGTATCATACCATGTTTAGACGTACATGGAGGGCAGGTGACCCGAGGAGTGCAATTTGGGAAAGCCGAAGCTGGCGAGTTGCGCAATGTCGGGGATCCGGTGGAGTTGGCGGTTCGATATAATGAACAGGGTGCCGATGAAATGGTCTTCTTCGATATTACCGCCAGCGCCCATGGACGGGATACCATCATTGATGTGATCCAACGTGTAGCCGACTGTTGCTTTATGCCTCTGACCGTTGGCGGCGGCGTCAAGACCCTACAGGATATGAGTGCCTTATTGAAAGCCGGGGCGGATAAAATCAGTATTAACTCGGCAGCTATCTCAAATCCGGATCTGATTCGAGCCGGTGCCGAGAAATTTGGAAGTCAGTGCATTGTGGTTTCCATAGACGCCAAGAAAACGGATTCAGGCACTTGGGAGGTGTTTTCCCATGGGGGGCGGAAATCGGTCGGTAAAGATGTGGAATCCTGGGCACAAGAGGTCATCGAATATGGAGCAGGGGAGATTGTCCTGAACAGTATTGATGCCGATGGAACCAAAGCCGGCTATGACTTGGAAATAACCCGGAGGATTGCCGAAAGTGTTCCTGTTCCGGTCGTCGCCAGTGGGGGAGCGGGAAATCTGGAACATATGGCCGAAGTGCTGCTGGATGGAAAAGCCGACGCTGTCCTGGCTGCCAGCATCTTTCACTTCGGAGAATTCTCCGTGGAGCAGGTCAAGGACTTCATGAATAACAAAGGCATTCCCGTAAGGCCCGTAACTCGCTAGCCCGTGAACAATAGGACAGAAAATCCCGAACATCCAATACCCCATGACACAGGAGAATAAATCGTTTACCGAACAACTGAAATTCAATACGGACGGATTGATTCCTGCCATTGTCCAGGAACATCAAAGTGGACGAGTGCTTATGATGGCATGGATGAATCAGGCCTCTCTCGAGAAAACCATTGAATCAGGAAATACTTGTTTCTGGAGTCGTTCGCGCCAGAAATTCTGGATCAAAGGGGAAACCAGCGGTCATCTCCAGAAAGTGAAGGATATTGCATTGGATTGTGATGCCGACACATTGTTGATCCAGGTTGAACAAACCGGGGCAGCCTGCCATGAAGGTTACCAGTCCTGCTTCTTTCGAAGTTTGCAGGAAGATGGAGATTCTCTTCGCACCACCGAGCCTCAACTCGTCAATCCGGAAGAAATCTACAAAAAATAGTGGAATACCTGGTATCAGCTGATTTAACGACGTGCTTGATTTTGTTCGGTCTGTTGCTCTTTTCTCGAGGGGCCGATTTCCTCAGCACCTGGATTGCAACTCCGAATCTTGTCCTGGAAGCGAACCCGATTGCCCGTCGACTGGGCTGGAGAGGTTCCCTCCTTGTGAATCTATTAGTGTGCCTACTCTTTGCTGTTTTACCCATACCCGCTATCATGATCATCACCACCAGTCTGCTGGTTGCCTCCAGGAATTTTGAGCTCGCATGGTTGATGAGGTCCATGGGAGAAGATGCCTACCGGTACTGGTTGGTGGGACGTCTGGCTGAAGCGAGTCGAGGCGTCTATATATTTTGTGTGGTTTCCCAATCCCTATTGACCGGTGTCATTGGAGTAGCTCTGGTAGTTTATGGCCCCCCCCAGGCCGTCCCTTTTGCGATTGGACTCGGAATCATCACCTACTCACTAACCGTCGCAGTTTATACTTTGATCGCAGCTCGAAACATTCCAAGATCTCAGGTTTGAACAAACATCGACTACCGAAAACATCGAACTATTTCCACTCATAATGGGTCCAAATTCACTAAATGAATAATCTCACTAAGGAAGAGTTTCTGCAGAAAGCCCGTGAAGGCAATCTCATTCCTGTCACGCGTCGTTTGCTGGCCG
>DUCD01000073.1:27842-37639 GCA_012959985.1 Verrucomicrobiales bacterium
GCCTACTGTAAACTCCGCGGAGAAGGGGAGTCGTTTCTGTTTGAATCCGTGGAAGGTGGCGAGCACCTCGGTAGGTATTCCCTGGTCGGTAGCAGTCCGAGAATCATCATTAAGCAAAAGGAAGACCATGTCGGGATTTATGAGGCGGGGACCCTTACCCAATCTTTCTCCATTGTCGGGAATCCTGATCCGGCTAAACCGGAAGAGGTTTGTGATGCGTTGGAAGTGGTTCAGAAAGTTCTGGATCGATACAACATTGTGGTTCCTGAGTCCGCTCCTATTTTTACCGGCGGAGCCGTTGGCTTTATTGGCTATGAATACATTCATGATGTAGAAACCACTGTGCCGCGGCCGCCTGGAGATGATCTCGGGACGCCCGTCGTCTATTTCATCATTGCCGATCAGCATCTCGTTTTCGATCGAGTGAACCAGACGGTCACCATCTGGGTGAATGCCTTCATTGATGAGGCGCATAGTCCCGAGCAGGCCTACGAAGACGCTCTCAAACGCATCGATGTATTGGTCGAAAAATTACGTCAGCCTTTTGAATTCGAACCGGTAACCCTTTCCGATTCCATTCCGGATGTATCCTTTGAATCGAACATGAAAAAGGAGGTGTTCCTGGATTATGTCCGCAAAGCCAAAGACTACATTGTATCCGGAGACATTATTCAGGTGGTCGGTTCCCAGAGGTTTTCGACACTCACTCAGGTGAGTGCCGTGGACCTCTACCGCGCTGCCCGCACCATCAACCCTTCCCCCTATATGTTTCTTCTGGAACTGGATGAGTTTTCACTGGTCGGCGCTTCTCCTGAAATCCATGTGCGCTGTGATGATGGGAAAGTGGAAATACGCCCCATCGCCGGAACCCGTCCACGTGGCAAATCACGTGACGAAGATCTGAACTTGGAGGAAGAGTTACTGGCGGATCCAAAGGAACGGGCTGAACATGTGATGCTCGTGGACTTAGCCAGGAATGATATTGGGCGAGTGTGTGATTATGGATCCGTTGAGGTTAAGGACTTGATGATTACCGAACGATACAGCCACGTAATGCATATCGTTTCTCAGGTTGAAGGACGATTGACTGAGGGTCACACCCCTTACGACTTGATACGGGCCACCTTTCCAGCTGGTACCTTGTCCGGGGCGCCGAAAGTTCGCGCCATGCAGATCATCTCCGAATTTGAACAGACTCGACGTGGACCGTATGGAGGTTGTGTCGGTTATTTCTCCTTCGATGGAAATCTGGATTGCTGCATCACCATTCGAACCGCATTGCTGAAGGACGGGAAAGTCTATGTCCAGGCAGGGGGCGGTTGGGTCTATGATTCCGTGCCCGAAAATGAATATCAGGAAACCATCAATAAGGCCAAGTCCATGCTCAAGGCAGTCGCCATGGCCGAGCAGTTTCAGACCGGGGAAGGGTAGGGCTCGCTGTCCCAGCGCGCCGGTTAGGCTGTCCCAGCGCGCCGAATAAGGGTAGGGCCCGCTGCACTGCTCTGAAGGTGGCGGATATTTGCACATATGTTAAGGCCGTCGTACCTGAAGCTGGCCGCGCTGAGGCCGGATCATAGGGAGAAAGTATGTGATTTTCAATGATCCGGGGTCGACGCCCCCAGCTTCAGGGGTGCCTGATTCCCTAACCTAATGGCAGTGGGACTCGCTGTCCCAGCGCGCCGTTGAATGAATTTAAACCCATATCATGATCAATCTGCCCAATTGCACTTTATATACTTTCATCGATACCGCCTATCTCAATGGACGTGATCCCGTTGAAGTGGCCCGGCAACTTTGTGACGGTGGATCTGATCTAATCCAACTTCGAGCTAAGGGTTCCACGGTCGACGAAGTTCGACGATTAGCCGAATCCATCCTCCCGATTACGCAAAACAACGATGTTGGGTTGGTCATCAACGATCATTTCGCGTTAGCTTCCGACCTTGGGGTTCCCCTTTGTCACCTGGGTCAGGAAGACTTCTTTGAATCAGGTAATTCTGACGTAAACCAGTTACGTGGAGACTCAACAGTGCCACAGATCGGCATCAGCACCCACAGTCCGGAACAGGCGGAACGAGCAGTAGCTGCCGGGGCCGATTACATAGCCATTGGTCCAGTATACTCCACACCCACAAAACCATCAGCTCAACCGGTTACACTGGAATATGTTCGTTGGGCTGCCGCCCATATCTCACGTCCATGGTTCGCCATAGGTGGAATCCATCTCGACAATCTCGATGAGGTATTGGAAGCAGGCGCCCGCCGAATCTGCGTTGTCTCAGCGATTCTTAAATCCACCGATATCGCCCTTACCTGCCAACAATTCAAAAAACAACTGCCTTCCGCTTCATCAGAATAAGACCAAAATCAGCCGTTGGGAACTTCGAGTTTCCAGCATCTCTATACTTCTTCCAATCGAACCTGTTTTCACACCTATTCGTGGTTTAGGAGTAACAGTATGGGCGAATTGATGCCGAATTCGATCGCAGAAAAAGAGTTGGATTGAGCCCGTATGACAAATTTTTCAATAAACGGCTTGTTTGATTTTAAAATATCTGTAAGTTCTGCGGCCCTCGTAGAGATTAAACAGGCATCATCCGACTCCGATCTCACACGTTGAGGTGTTTCTTCGTACGGCGACTAGCCGATCGCCGATTCCCATTAACTGACTCCGGGCTGATTGCTCGGCGTGGGCATTTACTATTTTTTGACATACCACCTATGAATCGAAAGCTGAATTGGCAGACTATCAAACAAGAATGGTTTTCAAACCTACGCGCCGATATCCTCGCGGGGATCGTGGTGGCGCTGGCTCTAATTCCTGAGGCGATCGGGTTTTCCCTTATTGCGGGGGTCGATCCAAAGGTTGGTTTGTACGCCTCGTTCTGTATTTCGGTGGTCATTGCGTTCTGCGGGGGGAGACCCGGCATGATTTCCGCAGCGACCGGTGCCATGGCCTTGTTGATGGTGACCTTGGTAAAGGATCATGGTCTCCAGTATTTGCTGGTAGCGACCTTGCTGACGGGCGTGATTCAAATCGTTGCTGGTTTGGCGCGCATCGGCGCTGTGATGCAATTTGTCTCCCGTTCGGTCATGACAGGGTTTGTCAATTCTCTGGCGATTCTGATTTTTATGGCGCAAATACCCGAATTTAAAGATGCGGGCTGGCTTGTATACGCTCTGGTAGGCGCCGGATTGGCCATCATTTATCTTTTACCCCGTATCACCAAGACTGTGCCCTCACCGCTGGTCGCCATCGTGGTGTTAACCTTGGTTGCGATCGTATTCGATCTTGACGTTCGCCGTGTGGGAGATCTTGGGGAACTTCCTTCTTCACTGCCGGTTTTTCTTTGGCCCCAGGTGTCGTGGAATCTTGAAACGCTTCGCATCGTTTTTCCTTATTCTTTTGCGCTGGCAGCGGTGGGGCTGCTGGAATCGCTCATGACGGCTCAAATCGTGGACGATCTCACCGACACCCCAAGCGAGAAGAACCGTGAATCGGTGGGGCAAGGCGTGGCCAATATCGTCTCCGGTCTGTTTGGCGGAATGGCGGGTTGCGCGATGATTGGTCAATCCGTCATTAATGTGAAATCGGGTGGACGTGGACGGCTCTCTACCCTTTGCGCCGGGGTATTCCTCTTGACCATGATCGTCGTTGGCAATCAGTGGGTGCGTCTGATTCCCATGCCTGCGCTTGTTGCCGTAATGATCATGGTGTCCATCGGAACCTTTTCCTGGTCATCATTTAAGAACATGCGGAAGCACCCCAAAAGCACCAGTCTGGTCATGATTTCTACCGTGTTGGTTGTTGTCGGTACTCACAATCTCGCACTTGGAGTTGGCGTCGGAGTGCTCTTGAGCTCGTTGTCCTTCGCCAGGAAGGTCGCTCAGGTTATTCGTATTCGCAGTGAATACGACGATTCCACCGACTGCCGCACCTATTTGGTCCAGGGGCAGGTATTCTTCGCTTCTGCCGGCTCATTTATCGAGGCCTTCGATTTTAAGCAGGCTCTCGCCAAAGTGCGCATTGATGTCGGCCACGCACACTTTTGGGATTTAAGCGCGATCGGGGCGCTCGACAAGGTGGTGCTTAAACTTCGTCGTGACGGTACGGAGGTGGAAATCATAGGCCTCAACGAAGCCAGTGCCACACTCGTGGACAGGTTGGCTGTGCACGATAAGCTTGACACCCTGGAGCGTATGCTCGAACACTGAAATCACTCGATTTATGCCAATTATACTCACCTCCACAGATGGTTCGATCTACGCGCCGAGTGTTTATAAAAATGCCGCCTGGGCTGCAAAACGTCTCTCCGCAAGCATTGAAGTCCTGCATGTCCTGGATCACCACCGCGAGCACAGCCCGATGACCGATCTGACGGGTGCGATTGGACTGGACGCCACCGCCGAGCTCACGGAAGAACTCACCAAGCTGGAAGAAGCACAAGGCCGCGTAGCTCGGTTAAAAGGCCAAGCGATTCTCGAAGACGCACGCCGGCAGCTCGTCGACGCCGGAATAACGAATGTGACGACGACGCAACGTCACGGTACGCTGCTGGAAACTCTCGAAGAGTTTGAACCCCGAGCTGAATTGGTGGTCGTAGGCAAGGGCGGAGTGCCTGCGGGTTCTCCGAATAGTTCGCTCGGCGGTCATCTGGAGGAACTGGTGCGCATCAGTATCCGACCGGTGCTCGTCGCCAAACGCGTCTTTAAGCCGATCAAGAAATTTCTCATTGCATTCGATAACAGCCCCAGCGCCCGCAAGGCGGTGGATTTTGCGGTTTCCTCGCCTTTATTAAAGGGCCTCGATTGTTCACTGGTTATGGTCGGACGAAACGACGCACCACACGAAGCAACGCTTAACAAAGTTCAAGCCCAGTTGAAAGACGCAGAATTCAACGTCATTGTGAAACGATTGCCGGGCAGCGCCGCAGTGGTGATTGCCAAGGAGGTGAAGGACACCGACGCCGATTTGTTGGTGATGGGTGCCTATGGTCACTCCCACATCCGTGAATTTATTGTTGGCAGTACGACCACTAAGTTGGTGCGTTCCTGTTCGGCGCCTGTGCTCATGTTTCAGTCGAAACTTCAACATTGAGATGCAAGCGGTGACGACAGAATGGTAATTCACGATCTGTCTTCCACACCTCGCATGAATTCTCCGAGAATGTCGGTCCGTCGTCTGTTCCGCCGGCAGGGACGGATAGTAAGAGGTTTATGGTCTCGTCACATTTCTCCCTTTTCGGTTGTGTTTTAGTGATGAGATTGGTTTGATTGCCCATGTGTTCAACAGGACGGGCACTATTGGGTTCCTGGATATAGTTGTTACAATTTTCCATGGAATTGCCAACGGTGCTTCAATGCGTGGGTTCAAACTTCCGGTCACATACTCAACCTGTTGATTAACGTAAGTTCTGCGTCAGGTGCCATTGACCGACGCTTCATTGTTTAATAAATATGAGTGTATTAGTTGTCGGTTCCACAGCGCTGGATTCCATCAAGACCCCGAAAGCGGAAAATCCCAAATTACTGGGAGGATCTGCAAGCCACGCCGGTGTTGCCGCGAGTTTTTTTGCACCCGTGCATCTCGTCGGTATTGTCGGTGATGATTTTCCCAAACGCTACCTCAATCTGTATGAGCGGCATGGAATCAACCTGGATGGCCTCCAGAAAGCCGACGGAAAAACGTTCCACTGGTCCGGGGAATATGAAGTCAACATGAACAATCGACAGACCCTTCACACTGAGTTGGGTGTCTTTGAAACTTTCTCGCCCAATCTTCCGGGACACTACGAAAAACTGCCGTATATCCTGCTCGCGAATATAGGCCCGGATCTTCAGAACCACGTTCTGGACCAAGTGACCCGCCCGAAGTTTGTGATCGCCGATACCATGGATCTTTGGCTGAATATCGCCCTGGATGAGCTCAAGCGTTTGATCAAACGGATCGATGCACTGGTCCTCAATGACCATGAAGCGAGGCAGTTGACCGAAGAGGATAACCTGCTGGTTGCCGCTTCCAAGATCCATCGCATGGGTCCGAAGTATGTCATCATAAAGAAAGGGGAACATGGTTCCTTCCTCTCTTCACCAAAAGGGCATTTCATCGCCCCTGCCTATCCTCTCAAAAAAGTAGTGGACCCTACCGGCGCCGGAGATTCTTTCGTCGGCGCAATGATCGGCTATCTCGCCGAAAACAAGGGTGGCATCGATAAGAATATCCGACGCGCCATGATCTACGGAAGTGTCGTCGCTTCCTGTTGCTGTGAAGGGTTTGGATTAAAGAAAACAACATCCACAACCCGAAAAATCATCGAATCCAGAGTCCGGGAACTTGAAAAGCTGACCAGCTTCTAAGCAATTTTCGTGTTAGCTGGGAGGGCGACCGTCCCCGGGAGTCGATGTTGGATGTTGGATGTTGGATGTTGGATGTTGGATCCTGTAGCTGGTCGTGCAGAGGTCGGATTTTTGCGAAGCGAATTTCTACTACCCATGGACTCAGCAAAAATCAGTCTCTTGGCTTGGAATTTCCAATAAACTTCATTAATCTCACCCCACAACCCCATAGCCTATGGACGAAGTAAAAAAGATCGTTGTGTTGGACTCCGAAATTCAGGCTGAACTGATAGATTCCATCCTGAATGACCGTAACATTCCCCACGTCATGAGGACTTATCATGATTCCGCCTACGACGGACTTTTCCAGGCAGGGCAGGGCTGGGGGCATATCGAAGCTGAGGAAAAACATCGAGAAGAAATAGTCACCATTTTCAAAGACGTGAAAAAACAAAGCGAATCCTGATTTCTATACCTGAATTACGGACTCCTCGATTCGTCAGTGCACCCTGTAGCATTCACTGTCCATAGCGCATTTTCCATGCAATTTCGACTGTTTTGGGTGATGCCGGCCGAACAGTTGACCTTTCCCTGTGTTCTTAATGGTACCCATGTTGCAACCCTCAGATTCCTTCGTTGATATTGCTGTTCAATCGTGATAAACAATCTCCAGTCTTTCCCATCGCGGGTGTAGTTCAATGGTAGAACGCAAGCTTCCCAAGCTTGACACGAGGGTCCGATTCCCTTCACCCGCTCCACTTAAAACCTTATTTTAACCCTTATTCTATAGACCCATACGCACTTCCGCTTTGCTTGAGTCATAAGGTGCAATCCTGTGCAATTTAGGGCAATGGTTTCCCCTTTTTATCCCCTAAAAGTCTCTTTCTGAATGAGCACAACTACAAAGGCCTCAGAGTTTTGATCACAATTGGCGCTTTTGCCGGAATCCGAACGGAGAATATTCAAAGAATGCGGTGGTCATCGGTTCACTGGAAAACCCGGCACATTGTTCTGGATGCTGAAGCCTCTAAGACCGTGCGGTGCGTTGTACCCCTGAAGCCCAACCTCCGACGATGGCTTAAACCACTCAAAGAAGATGAAAGGGATTTGATATGTCGTTACGTAAACCTGACTCAAGGGTTGCCAAGAAGGCGGGGATTATATGGAAGAAGAATGCACTCTCCGGCACCGCTACATTTCCTACAGACTCGCCGAGGTGAAGAACATTTATCAGGTCGCCGAGGAATGCGGGAATTCACCCGATGAAATCAAGAGATCCTACAGGGAGATCCAGCTGGATGACGGACGGGTTATCACGGGGAACCTGGCGAAGGAATGGTTCGGTATTTGAAAATGCATTTACTTGTACGACGAATGTTAACCACCTATCCACCTTCCCCCAATTACTTTGGGATTTGACCGGAATGAAACCGGAGTGGTAAGCTTGGTAAGGTTTGGGATTTGGGTAGTGCATCCGTTGCAGAGGGATCTTTTTCATGAAGAACTTTAAGCAGTTTATCACTGTCAAAGCCGCTGCGGATTACCTCGGTGTTGCGGGGAACACTATCCGCAACTGGGGACGGACAGGTAAGGTCCAGGAGCAAAGGCATCCGGTCAACGGATACAGGCTGTATAGGAAAAAGGACCTGGATCGACTGCTCCGTAAGCTGGAGGGATAGATTTCATAAGAGAATGGGTTACAGGTCGAATATCACTACAGGGTCATTGAAAGTGCGGGAAAGCAGGATAATCGCTGATCTGATGCTGAGGGAGATATATGGGGCTCAATGGAACAAGGCCATCCTGGTGGACAATGTTCTCCAAACCAGGAGCGTGGAAACGGCCAGGCGTCTCTCCCAGCTCATAAAGAGCCGCCTCTCGTTGATGCATGATGATTTCTGGAGGCTTATAAGAGATGGATCAATGGAAGTGGCTGTTCATGCCACCTTTTCTGCCGCGGTGGAGCACAGCACCCTTCTGGGAGACTTTATGGACTTGGTGATGCGTCAGGAATACCGGATATTTACTCCGAAACTTTCGACCAAGATGTGGGAACCCTATATCGAAGGCTGTAGAGGTCGAGATCCAGAGATGCCTGAATGGAACCAGTCGACCATCAAGCGCCTGAGATCCTCTGTATTCCAGATGCTGGCTGAAGCAGGATACCTGAAGAGTTCCCGTTCTCTGGAACTTCAAAGTGTCCACTTTGCAGGAGAGGTTCTCCGCTGTCTTGAAAAACACAACGAGAATTACGTGCTGCGGTGCGTGACGATATGCTCATGAGCAGAGACCTTAAGGATAGATTGAACGAGATACTGCCGACGATCGTGTCGGACAGCTTTCTCTCGGGTCGTGGACTTGGCAATGAGATTGCCTTCCATGTCTTTGACTACCCACCTGATCAGGAGCTTCGGGTCCGGGACCATATCCAGTTTCTGCTCAAGCATGCACCCAAGAAGCGTCCTGAGCTGAAACTGATCCACATCGACCTGCTGGACTTTGTCATCGATTACCTTGAAGACCGTAAGCTTCTGGACAAGGTATACAAAATGCAGAGGGAGAAGGGCGACGCCCATACTTTGAAGAAGGTGGAGCCCCTGCTGCACCCAGACAAACTCAAGGACCGCTTTGCCCTGAAGGTGAAGCCTGAGGAACACGATCTGGTCCTGGTGTCCGGTGTCGGCAGCGTCTACCCTCTGCTCCGTGGTCACAGCCTGCTCAACAACCTTCACCCAGTCATGGGCAGGACACCCCTTATCATGTTTTATCCAGGAGGATACGACGGCAAGTCACTCCGCATGTTCAACAAGCTCAAAAGCCGCAACTACTACCGTGCCTTCCGTCTGGCTCCTTAGACCTGTATGAGAATAGAGAACCTCTTTGAAAAAGACATCTTCCGCCCGATCAACGGTGTTGTGAAGGCCGACCAGCTCGATGATATGTCTGTCTGGCAGGAGCTGGACGAGTTTGTCCTCACCAGAGAGTCGGTGGATTACCTGCACGAGTTTATCGATGCGATTGTCGCCGTGATAGACAATCCAGACAAACCCGAGATCACTGACCAGATAGGTGTCTGGCTTTCAGGTTTCTTCGGATCGGGTAAGAGCCACCTGCTCAAGATCATCAGCTACCTCTTCCAGAACCGGGAGGTGTCCCATGACGGACCGACCCGGAAAGCCATCGACTTCTTTGAGACCAAGGTCAAAGACGCACTGCTTCTTGCTGACATCAAACGGGCTGTCGGGGTCAATACCGATGTGATTCTGCTCAACATTGATGTAAAGGCCGAATCCAGTGCAGGACGTGAAGCCTTATTACGTGTGTTTCTGAAGGTGCTCAACGAAGCACAGGGCTTCTGCCCAGAACATCCACATATTGCGCATATGGAACGTCATCTCCAGTCTAATATAAACGCCAGTCGAAGAGTGCAGCGGGGGGCAGTCGAATACTGCAGCACTTGG
>DUCD01000074.1:0-9308 GCA_012959985.1 Verrucomicrobiales bacterium
AAGTAACACGCATCTGTTTTATGATATAAGGAAGTAACCTGATCGGTGCTCGGGGGAACGGGATAGCCTCGGCTATCTCTTGCCAACTCCTCGCCTCGGGCAAGCCACATCCTTTTCCAGCCAAACCCTGAAATCGGTGCCAGCGTTTCCTTCAGATTCCCTTGCCAGGTCGGCTCGGCGGCAATCAAGTCGTCCTGCACTTCGCGAAACGCCTTTTGTTCCTCAGACGTAAGAATGTACTCACTGGCACCCTTTTCATTCAGAGAACCCAGACGCCTCCAAATGGAGCTCAGCGCCCGTGCCATTGCTCGCCAATCATACCACTCAACTTTGCAATCCTCACCGCCAAAGATGCCGCTCCATCCGGCGCCGGCTTCAAAGACGTATTCTCTGCTCTTCCCGACTGTCCTGACCTTGAAGATACCGGACGCAGCCATGTCCGCCAATGCGTCATGAACACGGCGTTGCGAATATCCCAAATCATTTGCAATTCGAGTCGGATTTGACGCGCGTTGAAGCGCCAAGTAAGCGAATACATCAGCCCGAATGTTTACGCCGAACAAGGCACGGGCCTTGAACATAAAACTAGATGCCGTCCACGCCGAATTCCCAGACGTCAGCACAGGTGACGACACATTCTTTCGCTCGATGGGTTCACGCATGTAGCCATAGGCTTCAAATACAGGGTCTCGACGGGAGTGGTCGTGGACAAGAGGATGTCCGTCCTTTTGGAAAAGCGCCTCAAGTTCTCCGATTTTCTCCGGTTTGTAGCGCTTGGCCAGCGTCTTCCACTTCGGGGTGCGGTCCGACTGAGCCAATACCGCAGCTACCGCTCCGAGAACCTTCGGCTCACACACCTGATCCCGCTCAAGCAAGGTCGTAAGGCGGATGACATTGATCCACTTACCGTTGGAAGCAAGCCAATCCAGCACGGCATCAAACATGCGCGGTCCTGTCGAGCCACCTCCAAAGTCAAAAGCAGCAATGGTTCGGGATCGATAATCTTGGTTCGCTCGTGGCCACCCGAAGCGACAACGCCGATTCGCGACCAGTGATGCCAAACAAACGAGAGTATCGTTTCAATTCGGTCAGCTTTGAATTTGCTCGCCAATTCGTTCATGACCAATGCGATCCAAGACTTGTTTTAACCTTAACTTGAAGTCGGCGCTGCTTTCTCGTCTCAACAGCCAATCAACCGCCGCCTGCGTTTCTTCAGCAGTTGGCTCCAAATCAAGCAGATCATTCAGGTGCTTAGTCGCTTCAGATTCCGACCCCATCACCGCGAAAATCTTGAGATGAACCTGATCGAATCGACTGATAAAACCATACATTTTTTCGATAAGCCGATCTTCCAATCCTTGAGGCAGCCCAAACTCAATCAAGGAACTTGGGCCTGGATTCAACCAGTCCTCACGAATTCCTAAATCAATGGCAATTTCAGCAACCAAGGTCAGAAGCTCGTCGGTGAGCGCATCTTCCGGGCTCAAACACACCTGACCATCTTTGTCTGATTTAATGGAACCAATGACATCAACATCATTCGTTGAACGGGAGATCAGGTGAAGTGATATTAAAGCGGCTCCTCCACAAACGACCAAGTTTACAGGAGCCAAATCTGCATAAACCATTTTTGAATTCAGCATTTTGCAATGCAGAGTCAATTGCTTCCTTTCCAAGATTTGATGATTTAACTGACATTATAACACTTGTAATTAGCGTAATACCGTCTTTTAACTCGAAACAGTAGGATGTCAAATTTCAATATTATGCTTTTTCGGTATTTTCAAAAAACTTGAATGAAAAAATTCTCGAAGCCTCGCCTGCTCTTGCCTCTTCTTGTCTGCTCTCTTTTTGATTTATTCGCATTGCATTATTTCCAGCAAACAATATCAAACAGTAATATATAGTTGCTAATATTAACAAATATTATTTTAATTCATTTCATCAACTGGAGCCCTTTTTCCGCTTCTTAGCTCTGAGTTTGGTTCCGGAGCCGTGCTGAAAGAC
Source organism: Verrucomicrobiales bacterium (assembly GCA_012959985.1). Taxonomy (GTDB): domain Bacteria; phylum Verrucomicrobiota; class Verrucomicrobiia; order Limisphaerales; family DUCD01; genus DUCD01. Next base: position 2,008 of record DUCD01000074.1, read on the forward strand.
GCGATTATCGAGGTGAATTATGAACGAAAACGAGAAAGTTGCCGCAAAACAACCGTCAAACGGAAGACTCGGGAGATTCAACCAGAACCAGGCACCTGCAATCGGTATGGCTGTTTTCTGCTGGACCGCGATGCTACTTGGATTTCTGGGATTGAGGATTCTCATGCAGGAACGCCCTCAATTCGCGGGAAAGCCAATCCGATTCACAAGCACTCAACTGATCCAGGAATCTCCGCGAATTGTTTACAGGAAAGTTCAGGAAGATGTTTCCGCCATCAGCGAAATCCAGGCGGACAGAATCGAAGTTTCGTTTAAATTGACGGAACGAAAGGATTACCGCGGACTTAAAACCGTGATCGACATGGAAGCAGAATTCAATGGATCCTACGCGATCACCAATCCTTTTGAAGAACCGATCTTCGTACTGTTTCGGTGCCCTCATCCTCGCCCCCCGGAAGATAACGAATTGAATTCGATCAACACGGGAAACTTGGCCATCGATGCACAAGGATCGGGAATATCAGAAACGAGACGAGAAGCGTGGTTATGGAGTGGCGAGATTCAGGCCGGTGAAACCCGCATTATTGAAATTTCCTACCATGCCACCAATCTATCCGGAATTCGGTATTCGATCCTGTCGGATCGCGGCGTTCCCATCAGATCCCACCGTGTCGAGATCGAATATGAGAATTCCGACCACCTCTATCTGGAAAGCAGTAAGGGACCGGTTGCTTCCTCCTCCTCTACAACGACCGTCTGGGAACGAAATGATTTTCTGCCTCCAGACTTCTATGCGGCCACCCTCACGGAAAACCGCAACGTCTACTCGTCCCTGGGACAGCTTGTGGAAATCGGCCCTCTGGTCAGCCTTCTGTTCATGATCTCCACATTGTCATTGATCATGACACGCCGCTCGTTGACACCCTTACAGGTAATGACGATCAGTGCAGGTTTCTCATTTTACTTTCCGTTGATCATTTACCTGAGCGCACTGTTCCGATTCAATATTTCACTACTCATGGCGCTTGTAATACCGGGAGTCCTTCTGCTCAATTACTCCAGATGGCTTCTGGGAATACGCGTCGGCCTTATCGGCGGCATTACGTTTCTCGCCTTGTTTCAAGTCTTTCCGACCCTGGCAGCTTTTGCAGGATGGAATCGGGGACTTGTGCTTCTCACCTTGGGGGTCGCTACCCTGTTCGTCGTGATAAATCTTCAGAATCACACCCTGAAGAACGCCGCCATCGCCCTTGCCCTTCTGGTCTTCACACCGGGCATCAACTCAGTTTCCGCTGCTGATATTCAGGTGCTGATTCCAAGCGAGATCGTTTCACCAGTGCAGGGCATGAAGGATGCTGATGCGCCGCTCATTTCATTCAGTCCGGTTCATTACGAAATGTCGATCGATCAACAATATGCTGAGGTGACAGCTTCACTGAAGGTTACGGTCATCAGGGGGGGAACAGCTCCGATCGACCTGTTCAGTAAACCCGTTCATCTTTCAAGCTGGGAATTCCCGAAAACAGTCCGCATGACAACTTCGACGAATCGGATTCAGATTCAAGCTCATCAGGAAGGGATCGGAGATTTAAGGCTCGTCTACCGAGTTCCCATCATCAAAACACTGAACGATCAAACGATTACGATCCCGTTCGTCAACGCGCCGTCCGGAACGTTTCATTTTCAGACCGACCGGTCGGATCTCGAATTCCAAGGCGGCCACCTATGGAACAAAACGACCGATTCAGGAATCACTGAATATGAAGTGGGGGTTATTGGTAATAAGCATCTCGCCATAGTCTGGCCAACGTACCCCGCTCGCCGTTTCCCGGGATCCACTTCGCTGGATAAAGGAACCCAACAGGGAAGAATCTATGGAATCAAAATTGTGGAAAGCAGCCAGCTCACGGTCATTCACTCAGACGGCACCTGTATCCACCTAGCTCAATTCATCATTCCTTCCTATCATTCCGAGCCTTTCCAACTCGAACTGCCGGAAGGATCCACTATCATTTCCGCGTCCGTCGACGACTCTGAAATCCCTGAACCCATCGTTGTCGACAACCGGTGCATTATTCCGATGAACCCATCTCAGACAGTATCTGGACCACGTCAGATATCCCTCCGTCTATCCTATCCTTCAGTGAGGCTCGGATTCATCGGATTCGCCGATTTCGAACTACCCAACCCGAATGCCAATATTGGAACATTGAAATGGTTGATCGCCTTTCCATCAGGTTTCCGCCCCCAAATCATCACCAGTGGGCTGGATCCCGTAAAAGGGGACCCCGAAGAGCTTAAAGTAAGTGGATTCAACGGGCTGAACAATTTCGGGGATCTAGGAAAAGTCATCACATCAAACCCGGTCGTTCGCCTTTCAAAGAACCTCGTCTCTCCCCGCATCATCCAGACACGATTGAAATACTATCAGACCATCGACGGCATCACGGAATAGGTTAATTGGCGGAACTGATCGTGGTCATCCCGGTAATTATCGTAGGCTTTCCTGAAGGGGGCCAGTGTCCGATAAAACACGTTTTGATCAATGCACTGTTCCAATCGCGATTGAGTCTTCTCCACGCTTTGGGATTGTTCCCCCAGTCGGGCCAGTTCCCGGCTCAAATGCTCAACCTGTTGGCCCCGCTTTTTGTGATTGTTTTCCCATCGGGTTTGTTTGCTCCGCACCCGACCCAATTGCTTCCTGTCCTCCGGGGTCAAGGGCGGCGTTGATTCCCACTGCCTGATCAGTTTCTCGCATTGGAGGGCCTCATGACCTGAGGGATAAAATCCGATCAGAGAAAAAGAAACTATCCATTGATCTTTACAACAAGAGATATCCTGTATTCCGAAGTGTAATGGATTTTCACCATGACTTCCTGGACTCGAAAGGGATAGAGCATAAACGCTGGATGAGATTCATCAATAAAACCGAGGAAGCGGAATCCCGAGTGGAGGCAGGCACATGTCTTGAAGCGAATCATGACTACATTCCCATCCCTTTCTAATCACCAACAGTCCACGATTCCCTATAACTGTTCTGACTATTGACATAATATGTGGGGATTGCCGGAGTCCGTTGCATAGTCTGGAAGCTGAAAGTCTAATAGGAGGGTGGGGTTTATCACGTCATGAATCACGGTGATCGACAGGAACCGGTTTATCCGGGACAGACGGGAGCGCGACTGGTTTTGGGAGGCAGTGGCGTGGAGGGCTGCAGGAAAATGGACTGGAGATGCAGGCCTGGTTTATGTAACATTAGGGTTGATCTGAGAACCTACGATGACTGATCCTTCCAACGTTTTCTGGCTTTTACGGCAAAGGACTGCGGCTTTTTCTGTTTTCCGGAAACGAGCCTTTCGAAGTCGGGCATGAAACCATACTTGCGCGAATGCTCTGCCCGGATGGTTTTCACTACGGCCTGCCACCGTGAATTCCGGTCCGCCTTCGAAAAAAGGTTACGGGCACTTTCAAGGTGTCGCAGGGCATTGTGGTAATATTTACTCTTCCCGCTGTTCAGGATACGGAGGCCCAAGGCGCGATACAGTTTTGCCGCGGCGAGCGGGTCCCTTTTGACCAGTCCTTTGGTGGCCGGCTCCAAGGAGTAATGGCTGACTGCCTCCAGTACGGCGTGCTTTGCTGCAGAAACCCTGGCGGCGATCCGCTCCCATTCCCTGGTCTTGACACATAAATCCATGAATGTCCCAATATTCACTTTGCTTGCAACCTCTATTGCGCGCTCATGCCACTCAGACTTCTTTCCTCTCGGAACGTACTGCATTAACTCATCGTAGGCGAAATCACACGGGCTTTTCTCGAAATCCGTCCAGGCCGTCTTCAACGCATCTTCCTTTCGTCCTAATTTGCCAAGGATCTTTGGTTTCAACAAGGCGATGGAACGGCTGCTCTCGTTGCGCCAATCCCGTAAAGGTTCCAAAGCCACGCCCTTCTCTGCCCAGGTCAGGGCGTGGCTCCAATGTTTCTTCGCGATCTCCATTTCGGCCAGACGTTCGCAGTCTCGCGGGCTGGATCCCAGACGTTGGCACAACGCGGCATAACCACGAACATCTTTTCTGGCCTCGTAAAGGTCTTTGAGGGACATGGCCGGCAGACGGATTTCATTGGGATAATCAAAGGGCGCCTGATTTTTTTTGTTGGTTGGGTCCGTTAGCGCATTTTCAATTAAAGCCAGAAAATGGTCGATCAACAAATCATACCCATCCCGGTTGATTACTTTCGCGATGTCCATTTCAATGCGAAAACACAATCCGTAGTCATCGTTTTCCATCCACTTCAGGATCTGTGCCACCGTTTCTTCTGCAGGGAGTCCGACCGATTGCCTCGACTTTATCCAGTTGCAGAACAGGTCTTGGAAAAACATACCAAGGTTGCCGCCGGATTCATCGCACTCCTCAATTTTTTCATGGCAACCGGCCAGAAAGACCTCGTATAAACGAACCGGCTGCAACCCTGCATTGTCATCCTTCATTGAGGCAATCTGCTCAGCCATCTTTTCAAGGGAATTTACGAATCCATACATTTCTCCGTAACCGATATACCGACCGAGTTGCAATGCATCTTCGATCTCCCCAACAAGACGATCATGTCTTTTCTTTTCTCTACCGTTCATAGGGAGTTCGTTCCCTGCTATATCTTACTGAATTTTTTCATTCTTCTTTTCCCAGAAGCTCGATTTCTCAATTGCGAGTGATTTGGGATCAAAAGTATATTCCTTCACCCCCTCATTTCGCTGACGCTCATAGTCCTTGAGCGCCTTGATTGCCGGTTTGGCCATGAAGAAGATAATCAGGATGCCGATGATATTTAACCACGCCATCATTCCAACGCCTATGTCTCCCATTCCCCAGGCTAGATTCGCGGTTTTCACAACCCCGTAAAACGTGGAGAACATCAGACCGACTTTTAAAGCGGTGGTTAGCCCCGTCATCTTCAATGTGCGTTTGAGGTAGGCGACATTGGTTTCTGCTATATAATAATACGCCAGGATTGTGGTAAATGAGAAGAAGAAGAGAGCCAAAGCAATAAAGGGTTTCCCCAATCCGGGTAACACGCCTTCTACTGCGGTTTGTGCGTACGCCGGGCTGTTGGCAGCCATGTCCGCCGCTAAATTCTGAACAATAAAAGTATCGCCAACACCATGAACATTATAAGCTCCCGTAATCAATATCATAAAGGCCGTTGCCGAGCAGACGAACAGAGTATCAATGTATACCGAAAATGCCTGCACCAATCCTTGTTGAGCAGGATGTTCCACCTCGGCTGCGGCGGCGGCGTGAGGGCCCGTTCCCTGCCCCGCTTCGTTGGAGTAAATACCCCGTTTAACTCCCCACCCAATCGCCGCGCCGAAACCAGCCATCGGTGTAAAGGCATCCCGGAAGATCATTCCCATCACTTCGGGAATCTTTCCAAAATTCAATAGAATGACGGCGATGGCAACAATGATATAGGCAAAAGCCATGAAGGGCACGACGACCTGAGTGAATTTTGCGATACGTCTTACGCCTCCAAAAATGATGAAACCGAGGATCATCACGATGAAAGTGGCCGTGATAATTTTGGCGGAACTGAGGGTACCGAAAGAGGTCACGACCATTGGACCAGTGCCGAATGCCAACTCAACGGCATTGCCAATGCTGTTTGACTGAACACCAGGCAACAACAACCCGCACGCAATAATCGTGGCAATGGCAAAAATCCATGCATACCACTTCTGCCCCATCGCTGTTTCGATATAATAAGCCGGCCCACCTCGATATTGTCCATCGATTTCTTCTTTATAGATCTGTGCCAAAGTGGACTCGACGTAAGCCGTGGCCGCACCGAGGAAGGCAACCACCCACATCCAGAAGACAGCCCCCGGTCCACCAAAACCGATCGCAGCAGCAACGCCCGCGATATTTCCTGTTCCGACACGTCCTGATAAAGACACCGCTAATGCCTGAAAAGAGGAAATGCCTTTATCGGAACTCTTGCCTGAAAACAGCAAACCCCACATTTCCCTAAACAGCCTGACTTGCACAAATCGGGTCAGTATCGAGAAAAACAAACCTGTTCCCAGGCACAGATAAATCAATGCCGGACTCCAAATAACACTATTTAATGAATTGACGATCTCTTGCACTGGTAATCTCCGTTATGGGTTTATAAAATTTGATGGAATGACTGAGGATACGCCGTATCTCTTTTTCTGATATCGAAACATTCTCATTGCCCTCCCCCTTCACCTGCCGCCTCTTTCAGTTCCTGTTTATAGTCACAGGAAGGATTACCATAGCCTTTCCTGCGTTTAGTCAGAGCGGGAGCGATGATCTCACTACGCGGGTCGATTTCCCGACCAAAAATAAGCGGCCAAAGTCGGCGGCAATTCGTTGTGAGGTCTGCTGTCTTCTCCTCGTCAAATCCGGGACGAAACAAATCGACTGACATTTGCAGTTCCTGGAGCAGTTCGTCTTCGCTTGGGTGACCGGTTTTTTTGACCACAATGTGAAATGCCTCAATGTCCTTTTCCTCGAGTCGGATCAGTTTCCCAATAAGAATGTCGAGCGGGTGGGGGAACACGATTGTACATTGCCCGATGGTCACTTCCTGTACACGGTCACGCCAACGAGGGCTGGAACGAAAATTCAATTCGCTGGAAACCTGCAGGTAAAGATCAGCCTGCCCTTCTCCCAGTTCAGCAACCCGCACCTGTTTCTCCAAACCTTCAGAGTCAGAGAAAACATCCACATCTGCGCTTAAAAGCTCCTGCTCAACCATCATTTGAATGGGGGCGGAACCGAAGACAGTGAGGCGAATGCTCTGATCGTCAGGGATACTTGCGGCGAACCTTTTTAAAACCCGGCCTGCAGGTGTTTCCCAGTTAAGGGATAATGTCCAGGATGCTGCAACCATTTTTCTTCCTCGCTCTAAGACTTTTGACGGCTTGATCGATCAACCGGTTGGTGACGCCCTCGTCTTCTGCAAGTAAACAAGCCAACTTCCGGTCACGCTGCGTCCAATGTCGTTCGGTTTCTCTTTTCAATATCAGGCGGGCCGCAATACGGGCTTTGCGCCAGCAACTGCTGATGCCCCGGATTGATGCGGATTCTGAAAGACAATGACTCATCTGTTTCTGGACCCAACCTTACCTGAAACAGTGTCAAGGAGCAACAATAGGTTCCACAGGCTGGATGGACATAATCCTTCTCCATTACTTGGCTGACCCGAATGGCACTAAGTTAAGGTATTCTGTTCCGTCCTGATTGGGTTTTCATTGTCCGGGGTCGACGCCCCCGGCTTCAGGA
>DUCD01000074.1:9328-37552 GCA_012959985.1 Verrucomicrobiales bacterium
GTTTCAAACTTGAAGCCGGCCGCGGTGAGGCCGGATTTGACATCGTTCCGGTCATTTCAATTCCAGATCCAATTGCCCAGAAATTCCATCGAAACCCCGTGTTACCTTAGTGCCATTCTTGGCAGACCCTTTAAAGCTAATTCTCACTAACCCTTGAAGAATACACAGTAACCCAACTGAGAAATTGCCGCCGGGCATTGACCCACCCATATCCGAGCATTATTGAGAAAAAGAAAAGCTGAGCACCCATTTCCACCAATTCATCGACAAGGTTTTTCAGCCATTCGGGAATGTTGACACCCACCAATGAAAAGAGAAAGCTCCATCCAAAATCCACTAAGAATCGTGTGAAATAAAGGGCGAATTTCAAGGCAATAATACAGAAAAACACGGTAAACATAATAGCGATTGCCGGACCGATCGCCGCCTCCAACTTTCGCGAATGCACGAGAGCCGTCAGGATCCATAGCGACAACGTAGCATCGACGACGCAATCCTCGAGCCATCCGGATAGGGAAAGCTCTCCAGCCGACATCACTTCGGCGCCGTTGAGCAACCCGATTCCGCCAATTACGAGGGTCCAGACCGCGAGCAGGTGAGGTGCACTGGATTGCCACAAGGCCTCCTTTTCGTGGTCCGCAACCCCACTTCTCCCCTCCGTACCACCGAGCACTAACAGACGCCGCAGGTAAAGACCGGCAAAGAGAGTTGGGAGAAGCATTGGATGAAGAAACCCAGATAACTCGAAAGTCTTCAGGCCACTTCCATAGGCGACCAATAGACAGGCACCTAGCCCAATCGTCAGGACAACCGCTGCCAGCAGACGGAGTTACCACAAGCGCCCTCCGACCAGTCGTAACCCTTCTTCAAGACGACGGTAGTTGAGAACCGCACGGGCCATATCCATCAGACCTTCACGGGCAATCCCGCGCACTCTGGAAAGATCGGAAAACTCGTCATCATTAATGATAGTAGTGGAAAGCACTTCGAATCCCTCAGAGTGTCCGGCACAGAAGATACGCTCAAATTCGGCTGTTTCTGCGGCATGTTTTGCATCGAGCCTATCCAGATCAAAAGAGAAGACAGCGGGGATGGGTAAGTCGACTGAATCGTTGACCTGGATCGCGCCGATTTTGCCTTCGATGTCAGCGAGTCGTTTTTGTCGCCGGGCAAGGCGTTTCTCAAAACGTTTGTGACCTGGTCCCTTGTTAGATTTGAGCAACTTCGACCACTCTTTGCCGGTAAAAAGGGGTATGACGATGACATTCCGGGCACTGTGCGAATCCAGAAAAGCACTCAATTCCGCCGAGGGAGAGTTGATCGTGCAGGCGAATGAGTGGTTTACCAACTCAATGGTAACCGTATGCACCTGTTGTTCGTCTGTGGATAGATCACTCATGGAACCTGTGCGTCGCATCTTCCATCAAACCTTTCAGCGGGACAATCCAAAAGTGGCCTTCTCGTGGGCATCGGGCTCAGGACAAAATCCCGTATCATTTCCATTTTGTATTTCAGTAACCGAAACAGCAAGGCCATTATGCTACCACGCAACATGTCCAAGGATTTTCAATAACCGCAACCGATCAGTCCGTAAGACCGTTCCATTTCCTGTCTCACGAAACGCAGGATTCAAGAAAAGCAGCGTGGGCAAAAACAGCCAGATCACGGGAAACCTCAGGAGCAATAATATGAAGATCGACATGGGGATCGAACATCTCAATGGCCGAACTGTATGCCTTAAGCATTTCCTGCCCGACTGCCAACAGGATGGGAAGTCGGTGAGCATCCGAATTCAGGCCACGAACTTCATGACCCACCAGAAGACCTGTCAGAAAACACTGATTCTCCAAAGCATCCATTCTTTGGAACAGGGTGTTCACCCTGACCTGAAACAAACTGCTCGATAATTCACCTTGAAAGGATTCCCGGATTCCCTTTTTCAGAGCATCGAGGCAGCGTGGATCCGAGAAACCTGGATTCGATACGCCTCCCAGACTTTTTTGAAGCACACTATATTCAGAAAGGACGACATATAATTCACCGGTCATGTGAGTTTGAAAACCCTGTATTCGACCCGCTTCGATCCGGATGTGTTTCGAATGAGTTCCAGGGAGCACGATCAAACATCCTTCCCTGAAATCCTCGTAATCGTTATGCTGAAACAACCCCACAACTTCAGTTTCTTCACCACGCATGACATCCTTTTCATTCCTGACTCCGGAAAGAAAAAACAGTTCACGTCCGAAATCCGATGCCTCGGGTAAAACTTTACGACAATACTTATAGCCTTTACCGTCGATATCAAATGGAGTGGGAGCATATTCCACTTCTCGCCATCCATGTGCGGAGGTGATCATCCCGGAAAACACAGCCGGAACTGAAAACGGGATCTCTCCAACTATCTCCTCCAATTCACGGACGGCATTCAAAAAATAATCAGAAAAAAGTTCATCGCCTTCCACTCCCTTATCAGGAAACGCGGAACCCGTTTCCATCGATAATTTCGTGGCTCCATCCTTGGTTCGAATTTCACCGATTACTTTTCGTTGGATTCGATCGAAAAGTCGAAGACGGAAAGAAGAACTTCCCCAATCGCAACTGAGCAGATGATTTGTCATTGACTGACTCAATTCCGCCCCGTATCCGGATCTGTTTTCAATATCCCCAGTTGCCTATATTTTTCCCGGTATTTGTCCCGCAGTCGGGTCTGCTTACTGACCAGATTGATTCGACGTCCGTCAATGTAGGCGTCTGTTACGTGTGTTGTGATTTCAAGAATGGACCCATCCGCGATGAAAAAAGTGGCCGATTTCCCAGGTTCCAATGAACCCAGTTGATCCCCGACTCCGAGAATCCGGGCAGCGCTCAACGTAATAGACTTCACGGCGCTTTGCTGTGGCAATCCAAAAGCTGCTGCCATGGCAGCGTGATAGGGAAGATTTCGTTGCGCGGAATTGCTCTCATCACTGGCAAGACACCAATCGATTCCAGCCGCTTCCAGTTCCCCCGGTAGTTGGAATGGACCATCGTAGGGTCGGTCGGCTCTCTTGGGTAAGCGAAGGGTACTGAGAAGAACGACTGGGATCCGGTACTTTTTCAACAGGTCGGCACAAACGACCGAATCCCTTCCGCCTACAATGATGATCCGCACCTGATTCCTCTGACTGAAATCCACTGCCGAAACAATCTGATCGTAGCTTTGAGCTTTGATGAACAACGGCAGGACTTCCCCTCGGTCCTTGCCCGATTCCAGAACCGAGCGCAAACCTTCGTAACGCAAATCCACCGGCACTTTGGAATCCGATTCTCGAACAGAAAAATAAGCCCGGGCATCCTGAAAAAGATTCTCCAGATTCTCAATCGATTTCCCCATGCCTTGAAGCCTCTCCTTATTTCTCGATCGACCGGGCGAAGGCCATTGAATGACTAATCCCAGATCTTTTACAATCGTCATGTCTTCGGTGGTCCAACCGTCCAGACGTATCAATCCTGCATGCCCTGGCATCAGGCCACCGGATGGAAACACAACGGCGGAGAGAATTCCATTGGCGCGGGCTACAGGAAAATGAACCGAATCCGGATTCAGGGCCACCATGACTTGGACCTCAGGATTCATGTCACCCACTTCCGAAACATCCGTTGACTCGGAAATTGTATTGATTTCTTTAACTCCCAATTGAGTATAGGCGCTGATCAGTCCCGGATAGACATGTTTTCCAGTGGCCGGCACGATTTTCACTGACTCCTGAAAATCCGGCAAATCCCCTTCTCCAAGATCGGTGATTCGACCTTCCGAGAAGCGAATCCACCCCGTTTGAATCACTCCGGTTGAGACGGTATGCAGAACAGCCCCGGTAAGGGCGATTGCAGCTTCCTGTTTCGGAGCCTTGTTTCCAAGATCCTGCCCGTGAAGTGAATGTGACCACGCAGCAGCCAGTATCCAAGCGCCGATGGGTAATGCCGATTTACCATGGCTGAGAAACAACTTTGCGGATTTGAGGATGCAAATCATAGGTTTGATAGATTTAAATTTGTTTCAGTAAAGACGGTCACACTCAAGGCAGCGGGATTCATTCGAACCCACCCCGCGAATCCACAGATCCAGTTGGTAAGGATTGAATATATCCCCATCGAACTCTAGGCCAGAAGAACGATCACCCTCCCTATCCAATCCACCCGAAGTGTCGGGTTCCTCCTTTTCTTTATCTTTGTCTTTTTCATCTTCCTTTTTAGAAGAAGAACTCAGGATTTTATGAATCAGTCTTTGTCGCTCCTTACGGATCCATTCGCGGTGATCGCGATCCTTCTCGAGAGAAAAATATTCACGTCCGTCAATCCAGGTTGATTCACACCGACTCAAAGTCGAAAGGGGGTCTCCTGACCAAATAACGAAATCGGCATCCTTTCCAGTTTCAAGTGAACCAACGCGAGCCTGAATCGCCAATTGTATGGCGGAATTGATAGTCACGAACTTCAGGGCTTCCTGCTTGGACAATCCACCGTACTTGACCGCCTTGGCTGCTTCGAGGTTTAAACGGCGTGCCAATTCACTATCATCTGAATTGAAGGACACAAGGACCCCGGCATTATGCATGATGGCACCGGAATAAGGAATGGCATCCTGAACTTCTACTTTATACGCCCACCAATCGGAAAAACCGGATGCTCCGATCGCGAATTCCTTAATGGCTTCGGCAATTTTATAACCTTCTAGCACATGCTGAAATGTCCCGATTTTAAAACCGAACTCTTCAGCAATCCGGCACATCATTAAAATCTCATCCTGTCGGTAGGAATGACAGTGAATCAAGCGCTTGCCTTCAAGGATTTCAGAAAGAGCATCCAACTCCAGATCACGTCTGATCCGCTCCCCTCCCGGAGCCCGTCGCGCTTCCAAATATTCGCGGGCTGCGAAAAACCGATCACGCATCAAGGTTTGAACACCAATCCTTGTATCGGGATAACGTCCAACGCGGCGCTTTACATTTTCACCAAGCGCAAATTTTATCCCCGGTTTAGCTCCCTTCAGATGAAAGTCCTCCGGATACCGGGCGCCCCACCGGATTTTGTTGACTTGGTTCCGCCCCCCGATGGGATTGGCTGATCCGTGAAGGGTATTGGAAACCGTCAATCCTCCCGCCAATTGTCGATACCAATTGATATCATCGGGATTGGTCACATCTCCCATCCTGACTTCAGCAGTCACGGTCTGTCCTACTTCATTAACGCCTTTCCAAATCCCGGTATGGGAATGACAATCAATCAATCCCGGCGTGACATGTTTTCCCTGGGCATCAATGACTCTTGGATTGCCAAATTCTCCGGTCTGCATTAACCGATTCACTTCTTCCCGAGTGCCGACCCATACAATTTTCCCGGAATCAATCAACATCGAAGCATCCTGAAGCACTCCGATGGAGGCCGATGTCCAGATGACTGCGCCCTCCACCAGGACAAGTTCCTGATCAGGTCTATCTTTGACGCCATAAGCACCGAATGGATATCCATAATTCTCGGGAACAGCCTCCGCAAAAGTCTCGGCTGAATTCTCGGCATCCGAATTCTCGGCATCCGAATCCTTTGCTTCCCCTTTGGATTTGGAATCATCCGGACCTTCATCTTCCAATGCTTTAGCTTCTATTTCTACAGTGGCCGTCCAAACGAAACTCCGCCCATCCGATGAAATCACATTTCCCTGGATGGATTTCGCCATCCTGTTTCCTTCTTCATTCTTTTCCGATTGCACCAGACCGGCGAATACTCCTATTCCCTTTTCACCGAACACCGAATCCTCAAGAATAAAGGAAACACGTCGTCCGTCAGATTGAACCTCTTTCAGCTTAACGTCCTTCTCACCGAACTTCACCGAAGCCTCTCCCTTCTTATTAAACTCCAATGGGATTCCATCACTGAGTCCCTGAATCGCCAGCAGCCACTTGCCCTTCAGGTCTGGAGGAGGGGGCTCATTGATGGAATAACGTTTTCCATCGACCCAGAGGTCTCTGATTTTTGTTTTTTCATGAAATATCGGACCATCGGCGACAATCAAGTTGGCCAGACGTCCTCCCGCCAACTTACCCATGGTTTCTGACAAACCCAACAACGCCGCAGGATGTTCGGTCAACATTGCGAGGGCACTCTGTTCCGAAAGGCCATGCTTAATGGCACGCCGTAGGTGCGCTGAAAATTTCTTTCGCCCTTCCCCTCTAATTTTGGAAGTCGTCAGAGAAACCTGAATACCTTTGGATTCAAGACGTCGGAGGTTTGTCGGCGCCTGCTCCCACGCCATCATGGTCGATAGAATGACGCCTTCCTGCTCACCGATGGTTTTGACGGACGGTTTCTCAGGAAAATCAAGCGGAACAATGAATGGGTACTTAACGGGCATAGCCACAAGTCGCCTGAACTCGCGACCGGACCCGATAATGACAGCCCTTTCAATTTCAAATTCGTTCAGGATTTTCGCAGCCGCCAAAGTTTCCAATTCATCATCAGTATTGAAGCAGAAGAACGTTCGAGGCGTCTCATCGAATCGGGTCCGCCCATGGTTGGTGACCAACCCATCCAGCGCAGATACCGCATTGCCTCCTCCGTATCGGGCATTCCATTCCACGTCGAGAAAGGTCTGCCGGATCAAGGCTATTTCCCCGGCAAGAGAATTGGGCTTTCCACGCCCATCGAAAGCAAGCGTTTGGTAGACATCGGCTCGATAAACCGGGGGACGCAGCAGACTGCGATCCCCTGGAACTTCGCCCGTGGAAACGACGGCACCCACCCCGCGAAAGACTCCGGATTGAGGAGAAATCGCGACGGCGGTAAAGCCCATTTTTCGTAATTCATCTCGTGCGGATTTGTTCAGACCGGGACCTTCCAGAACATTCCGTTGAGGAGTGATCCCGGAATTCCAGTGATTGCCGGACTGATTCACATTAGGTGCCGGGGTGTCCACTTCATAAAAGGGCTCGATGAACCCTGAGTAAATGTGAAGCCCACGGTAATCCCATATTCTCGCCCCCCGGGATGGAGAGTCTCCACCTTCAGAAGAATTCCCTTCTTGGATTGATTCGATGCGATCCCCGCGAATCACCAATTGTCCTGAAGAAAAAGTTCGACGGCTGTCCAAGTGAAGAGTGGCTCCCTTCAAAAGATGGAACCCCGGGTCCACCTTTTTCATTCCGTTGGCGGGCGGATCCAGAGGATCCGTCTGAGCTCCTGCACCCGCCGCGGACAAAAGAAACAGCAGAATGATAAATGCTGTAAAAAAAACTGATTTAACAGAAAACCATTTCATAACGGTAGATAGAATTCTAAAGGGTCAACGGATTCAGACCATGCTACCATCCAATGAATTATTCAATCGAAATCCTCCAAGCCTTTGTTAAGCTCCGTTCAGCCGATAAGTGTATATGAGAATCGTTGCCGACGAAAACATGCCGCTGGTTCGGGATTATTTCGAATCCTGGGGAGAACTGGTTACCCTACCGGGAAGGAGCATCCGAAGAGAGGATCTGATGGACACGGATATTCTGCTGATCCGCTCCATCACTCAAGTCGACCAGGATCTACTGTCCGGCACGGGCATTCGATTTGTCGGCAGCGCCACGATCGGCACTGACCATCTGGACATTGACGAGCTTCCGAATTCAAGTGGAATCCAGTGGACAGCTGCGCCCGGATGTAATGCGGTATCGGTAGCTGAATATGTTGTCTGCTGTATCGCCGCCTTGAATCGAAAAGGAATCCTGACCGGGAAACCGGTTCGTGCTGGTGTCATTGGGGTCGGCAATGTGGGGCGACGCGTTGCAGAGCGCCTGAACCTTCTTGGATTCGAAGTCTTCCTGAATGATCCTCCCAGAAGCGAGAACGAACCGGATTTTGATTCGATTCCTCTGAAAGAAATGAAGGAGATGGATTTAATTTGTCTACACACTCCCCTGACCCGGAAAGGACCCTATCGAAGCTTTCACCTGATTGATGATGATTTCCTTAAGCAACAAAAAACCGGAACCGTTTTATTGAGCGCAGGCCGGGGAGATGTAATCGATTTCAGCGCCTTGAATCAGTGGAAGAGCAAGTTCAGGCTCAACCTGGATGTCTGGGAACCGGAACCTAAGGTGAATACCGGAATACTGGAAGATGCATTGATTGCCACCCCTCATGTGGCAGGCTATGCCATCCAGGCAAAGTGGCGGGGCACCCGTATGCTCTATGAGAAAGCTGCCGGAATATTCGATAAACCTCTTTGCGAAAAAATTCAGCCCCTGCCCCGTCCGGAATTGGATTTCCAGGGACGGCAGGTTGACTGGCGCGAGGTGGTTTTATCAGTTTACAATCCCGAGGACGACACTCGAATCATGAAGGAATCCATTTTGGAATCAACCGATGACATCGGTAAAGTTTTCGATGCCTTGAGAAAGAACTACCGAACCCGTCACGAGTTTGACTATCCCGTAATCAGGAATGCGAAGCTGAATCAAGTGGACCTGAACATCCTGAATTCCCTGGGTTTAAATATCCAATGACTTGAATTTCAGCGCTCGCGCGATAATCCAACGGTTAGTAAATTGAACCCATAGAGCAAAATTCGATCGATTCGAATGCGAGGTCGAGCGTCTCCGGGAGACAAAAGATGGTGCATAAAAAATTATCACACTCTTGCTTCTCACCAACTTTGCTCACAACGACTCACGGGAACGCTCTCCCCACTGCCATTCGGTTAAGGGTTTTTAGTGTGAAATTTCAGACTGTTTCTCTTTGTGCTGTAGAGTCGGCTGTCCTCAGCCGAAATTCCGGTAGATACATTTAAAATGCGCTGGGGACAGCGCACTCTACAGCGTGATCTGCCAGATGCACGTGGCCTGATTTTGGAAAACGATATTCCTTAACCGAATGGCAGTGACGCTCGCCCTCCCATTTATTGCTATTTTCAGGGAGTTCCAAATGGTATGGCAACAATACGTTTTTGTCGGATTCACTGGGTTCAACAATTAGGAAAGGAATACCCAGCAGAAGAAACTGATGACCACGACACCTACCAGATTTAGAACCAATCCTTCCCTTGCCATCTGCTTTACCGTGATGCAACCCTGAGAAAAAACAATCGCATTGGGCGGAGTCGCCACCGGCAGCATGAAAGCACAACTGGCGCTCAGAGCCGCCGGAGCCATCAACAGTTCAGGCCGTATGCCCGCTCCCAGAGCAACCGCCGCCATCAGTGGCACTACCAGAGTCGCCGTAGCGGTATTGCTGGTCACTTCGGTCATGAAAGTCATCATGAGGGAAATCGCCACAATCATCAACAATACAGGCAACCCCGCCAACCCTCCCATCTCTTGAGCCAGTACTAAAGCCAAGCCCGATGAACTGAATCCTTTCGCTATCGTAATCCCCCCTCCAAACAGAATCAGAATACCCCAGGGAATCTTCACTGCAGTTTCCCAATCCAAGAGTCGCTCCCGAGATGACCCTCCAGATGGCACCAGAAACAACACCACAACCGCCGCCAGTCCAACCGTGCTGTCCTTGATGGAACCATTTCCTATGAGCTCGCTCCATCCGCCGAAGGGTTCCTTGCGTGTCATCCACAAGAGAGCCGTAACACCAAACACTGTCAAGATACGAACCTCAGCTGAAGTCCATTTACCGGATTCAGGGATTGCGAGTTCTTCCTGCGTGACCAGATTTCGCGTCAACCACAGCCAAGCCAGAGGCAACATGCAAATCACTACCGGAACTCCTAAGGCCATCCATCCTAAAAAGGATCGGGATGACTCCAATTGCCCCGATCGCACCAGTTCCTCGCATTGGGCCAGGAAAATCGCATTGGCCGGAGTCCCGATGGGAGTTCCCATTCCGCCGATACTAGCCCCGTAGGCAACCCCCAACAGTAGCGGCACCGCTAATTCTTTTTCCCGGCTCTGTTCAATAACTGCAAGGACCACCGGTAGCAGCATCAAGGCAGCAGCTGTATTGGAAATCCACATGCTTAGAAAAGCCGCAGCCATCATGAATCCCAGAACCAATCTCCGCCCGCCACGTCCACCGGCAATTCGGACCATTCCCAATGCCAAACGGCGATGAGCACCGCTTTTCTCCATGGCTTTCGACAGAATAAATCCGGAAAAAAAGAGAAGCACCAAATGGTGACCATAAGAGGCAGCCACGTCCAATTCACTGAGAACTCCTGTAATGGGAAAAACCACCATGGGAATCAAGGCAGTGACCGGAATCGGAATCGGTTCGGTAATCCACCAGAACGCACAGAGAACGGTCACGCCGGCCGTCCACCCGGCCAGGTTGGCATCCACTCCCTGTGTGGGTTCAATCAAAACCGAAACTCCAAGTCCGATGAGACAGGCCACGAGTGGCCCCATCCAGAGCATCATTGATTTTGTTTTTAGTAGATTCATTGAATGTACATTCGCGGTTCAATCGATATTCAGACCAGCTTTTCCTTTATTTATTAGATCTCGGGTTCTAATCTGCTCCCGATTCCGAATGGAGACCGAATCCTCAATCTCAATGGTGAAGATCCTGCACAGGAGTCCGGACACTCTGGAACTCTTCGTATCAGGAGATTGTAATCTTTACAGTCAGGCTCCAGATATAAGGATTCTGAAAGAAGAACTCGAGGGCAAAAACGCATTAAAGAATTTAGTGTTCGATCTTTCCGGGTTAAACAATTGGGATTCCAGGTTAACTACATTTCTGGTGGCGTGCTGCAACCTATGCCGACAATACGAGATCCAATATGATTTAAACACGTTACCGAAAGGTCTGCACGGCTTAATCGCTCTGGCCGAAGCCGTGCCGGAAAAAACAGACACCCGATTGCATCAAAACCCAAGCCCCTTCCTTGAACGAGTCGGCTTGCATACTCAGCAGTCTTATCAGAAGTCTCTCGAAATATTCACCTTTATCGGCGAATGCCTCATCGCCCTGGTTCGTATGGTTACCGGCCGGGCACGTTTTCGCTGGTCTGACGTAGCTTTAACCATCCAGGAATGTGGCGCCGAAGCCTTGGGCATTGTCGCCCTGATCAGTTTCCTGATTGGGTTAATCCTCGCTTTTGTTGGAGCCGTACAACTCCAGCAATTCGGGGCAGCCATCTATGTAGCCGATCTGGTCGGTATCGCCATGGTACGTGAAATGGGGTGCATCATGACAGGAATCATCATGTCGGGACGAACCGGGGCCGCCTTCGCGGCTCAACTTGGATCCATGAAGGTCAACGAGGAAATCGATGCTTTCCGGACCTTTGGTTTTTCAGCCGTCGAGTTTCTGGTGCTGCCGAAAATGCTGGCCCTGATTCTGATGATGCCTCTGCTGACGGTCTTTGCGGATTTTTTCGGAATCCTGGGCGGTTTCGTCGTCGGTTTAGGTATGTTGGACCTCTCCTATACTGAATACTTCAATGAGACTGTCAGCTCGATTTCCCTCACGAATTTTTTCATCGGCATTGTCAAAGGGTCTTTCTTCGGAATCCTGGTTGCTATCTCCGGTTGTCTGCGTGGAATGCAATGCGGAAACAATTCGGCGGCTGTCGGCTTGGCAACCACCTCCGCTGTGGTGTCCGGAATCACCACTATCATTGTAGCAGACGCTGTTTTCGCCGTCTTGTTTAATGCTCTTAAAATCTGAATCATGGCTTCCGACACCCCGCATATTGAAGTAGAAGACCTGACGATGGCTTATGGATCATTCGTCTGCATTTCCATCCGCAGAGGCGAAGTCTTCATCATCATGGGAGGCAGCGGTTGCGGGAAAAGCACATTGCTTCGCCATCTCGTCGGATTAAAGGACCCGTCTAATGGACGCATTCTCTTCGACGGAGTGGATTTCACGAATGCCAATGAGGAAACCAGACAAGAAATATTGCGACGCTTCGGAGTCTTGTTTCAAAGCGGCGCCCTATGGAGTTCCATGACCCTTGCAGAAAACATTTCTTTGCCCATTGCCGAATTCACCGATCTGCCCGACAGGGAAATCCGTGAAATCGTCTCTTACAAACTTTCACTGGTTGGACTGCGCGGGTTCGAGGAGTTTTATCCCTCTGAAATTTCCGGGGGTATGTGCAAACGCGCCGGACTTGCCCGGGCGATGGCGCTCGATCCCGAGATCCTGTTTTTCGATGAACCATCGGCCGGACTGGACCCAATCAGTTCACGGCGTTTAGATGACCTGATTCTGCAATTACGCGATAACCTTGGCACCACCATTGTTGTCGTCACTCATGAATTACAGAGCATATTTGCCATCGCAGATAACTCGGTATTTCTGGATTCTCATTCCAGGACCATGAAGGCAATGGGAAACCCCCATGAATTATTGAAACATTCACACGATCCAGACCTCATTCAATTCCTGACTCGAGGTCAAAAATCACCGACCCAATCGAACCAGGCTGCGTAAAATCGCCCCTGACACATTCACAGCGCATGAGCAAAAAAGCCAATCCTACCGTCATCGGCCTTTTCACCCTCGCAGGGTTCAGCCTAACCGTTATCGCCGTGATTCTCTTCGCGTCTTCCAGCCTATTCTCGAAAACCTTCGATAGCATCCTGTATTTTGATGAATCCGTAAACGGTCTGGACGTAGGAGCACCCGTTAAATTCAAGGGAGTCAGCATCGGACAAGTTAAACAGATCCTGATTGCCGATGCGGAAGATAAATCGAGTGTCCTCATTCCCATCATCATTACCATCGAGCAGAATGTCGTGGAATCCTACACCCAGAAACCGGCAGTAACCGATCCCGTGAAAATCCTGGATTCCGTTAAACGGGGATTACGGGGGAAACTGGAACAGGAAAGCTTCGTGACCGGACGTCTGTTCATCGATCTGGATTTTTACACGGATGCAGAAGAACCTAAGTTTTACGGATTGAATAAAGAAATTCCGGAAATACCAACGTTGCGAACCGACCTGGCGGTTCTGATGGATCACTTGAAGAAAGTTGATATTGCGGGAATCACGGAGAAACTGAATTCAATTCTTGGAAAACTGGACGATGGTTTCGAGGGTCTGGACTTCAAGAACCTGACTCTCGACCTGACCTAAACCATGAACTCCGTCAAAGACCTGGTATCGTCGCCTGAAATCAAGAACACCATAGTCTCAATCGGAAAAACATCGGAGGAATTCCGAATGCTCAGCGAAAGGGTAAGAGAAAAGATAGGCCCCATGTCTGACAATGCAGAATCAACCTTGGGTGATTTGAATTTGGTCCTGATAGAAATGAAGCAAACCATCGCAGAACTTAACGACCTCATCAAACCAGGCTCACCTTTGACTGCCCGAATCAATACCACCATGAACGAAGTGGAAAGAACCGCCCGCTCGATTCGACAGTTGTCCGATCATCTGAATCGAAATCCCAAGGCACTGATCAGTGGCAAACCTCTTCCCGGAAAATCCAGATGAAAATAACTGAAAACCCTATCAGGATCCTGCTAACCATCACCGCTCTCCTGTTGCTCTCCAACGGCTGCATTAATCTGGAACCTCAGGCAGACCTTACCAAATTCTACATTCTTCAAGCATCTGAAGAAACCGCAAAGTCCGATAACGCATTTCATGCCCTCAAGGAGAATGCCGCCGTGTTTCTGGGTTTGCCAATCATTCCGGAATACTTGAATGATATGAGAATCTCCAGCCAGTTCGGTGAAAACCAAATTCGATTTTCAGAGTTCGATCGCTGGGCTGAACCCCTGCCGAATGGAATCCAACGAGTGATGGCTGAAAATCTTTCTCAGAAGTTCGGAACCGATCAAATCCTGTGGACAACCACCGGTTATTCCCAGGAAGCCACCCATCAGGTGGAAATCACTATCATCAAATTCGGCGAGACGGAGGGAATACAGGTAGACCTAAACGTCGCATGGTCCATTTCAGATTTGGAAAAAGAAGAGATAGTGCACAGTCACAAAGCCAATTATTCAATACCACTGCATACCGGGAGTGTGTCCGAAGTAGTTTCCGCCATGAGTCAAGCACTGACGGACTTAACAGAGGACATCGGAAAAGAATTGGCAGACCAGTAGGCCGCGCACCGGGAAGGGCTCGCTGCACTGCCATTCGGTTAAGAAATTCAGCGCCCCTTGAAGCTGGCCGCGCTGAGGCCGGATCGTTGAAAATTGCATTCATTCTTACCATGATCAGGGGTCAGCGCCCCCAGCTTCAGGTACGAAGGCCCTGAATTGTTGTGCAAAATCCTTAACCGAATGGCAGTGAAGCCCGGTGTCCCAACGCTCCGAACATCGGTAATCAACGCACCTACGAACCGTAAATCAACCGCAACATTGTAAGGCAGAGGCGTACTGAAACAGCGAGCCCTACCGTTTCCATTCCCTTTTTCAATCATATTACCGATTCCGGTTGTAAAGTCATTGGTTCTGAAGGATACTGAATTTGTTCTGTGCATTCTGTGTTTCAATATTGCAGAGGATGCAGATCAAATTCCTAATGAGTGATTTTCGAAAAAACCTGGAAGAATGGAAAGATTTCGGCTCGAACCCCGAAAGCTTCATCAAATTTATTCCCGTCTTTGCAATGGTCTTTGTCCTGCTGACCGCCCTCTTTACCTGCTGGGCCAAAATAGAGCCTCAGGAACGGGGAGTGGTTCTGCGCTTCGGAAAATTCAATAAGACCATGGAACCCGGGCTTCATTTCCGCCTTCCATTCAGAATCGACAGGGTCGAGAAAGTTCCCGTACAACGACAATTGAAAGAGGAATTTGGTTATCGCACCAAACAGTCTGGAATACGCACCCAGTACTCAAGTCAAAATTTGGATGGGGAATCCATCATGTTAACGGGTGATCTGAACGTGGCAGACGTCGAGTGGGTGACTCAATATCGAATCGTCAATCCTCGGGATTATCTATTCAAGGTCCGAAATCTGAAGGGAACTTTCCGAGTCATGAATGAAGCTGTGATGCGGGAAATCGTTGGTGACCGAACCATCAACGAGATCCTGACCACTGGACGGAGCGTGATCGAGAATTTGGTGGAAGCGGATCTGCAAAAGCTGTGCAACCAATATGAAATGGGCGTCGAAATCGACCAGGTTATCCTTCAGGATGTCAATCCCCCCGAACTGGTAAAACCCTCCTTCAACGGCGTCAACCAAGCTCAGCAGGAAAAGGAAAGTCAGATTTACAAAGCTCGCGCCGAATACAATTCCGTCATTCCCAGAGCCGAGGGAGAGGCATCCCAAGTCATCGAGATGGCGCGGGGGTATGCTATTGAACGTATTAATATGGCCGCCGGAGAAGCGGACCGGTTCAATGCCATCTATAAAGCCTACCAAAAGGCCCCGGAGGTCACACGACAACGTCTATACCTTGAATCCATGCAAAAAGTCCTTGCCCAAGTCGGCCGAAAAATCATCGTGGATCATGAATCCTCAGGAATTCTTCCGTTGTTAAACTTGAGCCCGGAAGGAGGATCTAAATAATGAAATCCAGTTCAATACTCTATGTCTGGACGGTTGTTATCGCCGTCATTCTATTGTCCTCCTCTGCCTATACCGTGCAGGAAACGACACAGGTCTTCATCACTCAGTTCGGAAAGCCGGTCGGAGCGCCGATCACAGAACCTGGACTCCACTTCAAGATTCCCTTTATCCAAATAATTCGGCCATTTGACAAACGTTTCCTGGAATGGGATGGAGACTCCAATCAGATCCCGACCAAGGATAAACTCTATATCTCCATCGACACCTATGCTCGCTGGAGAATCAAGAACCCCCTGACTTTCTTTGAGAAAGTCACGGACGAATTGGGAGCCCAGACACGTTTGGACGATATTCTCGATGGGGCCACGCGAAACGCCGTTTCCGGGAAAAACCTTGTGGACGTGGTTCGTTCCACCTCGCGACCGGACATGGAGAAAGCTCAAATAAACCAGGGTAACGAAGAAATCGACTCACTCCCAACGTTCGAATATGGACGCAGTGCCATCGCACAGGAAATCCTCAAAAACGCGGCTCCGGAACTTGAAAAATTCGGAATTGAACTTCTGGATCTACGGTTTAAAAGAATCAACTATGAGAAGAGTGTCCAAAAGGAAATCTTCAACCGAATGATTTCGGAACGTAAACAGATCGCTGCAAAATTCCAGTCTGAAGGAATGGGGGAAGCAGCTAAAATCGACGGCAATAGGGAAAGAGAACTGAAGAAAATCACCTCGGAAGCATTTAAAACCGCGGAAAAAATCCGCGGAGACGCGGATGCCGAAGCCATTGCCATTTACGCCGAGGCCTATAATAAAAGCGAGGATTCTCAGGGTTTTTATCAATTTATAAAAACCTTGGAAACCTACGAAACCAGCCTTTCAACCAAAGACTGGTTGATCCTCTCAACCGATACTGAAGTCTACCAGTTTCTCAAAAGCGCCACCCCGGCTTCGGAATAATCATTGAGAGTTTTTTTAAGACTCCAGCAGCCGATTGAAAGCGCGGAGAAGGGCGCACTAGAGTCGGATTTCCCAGCCGAAATCGTTGTTGTTTCCACTGCAAATTCGCTGAGGATAGCGCACGCTACACGAGTGTTGGAGTTCACGCTTTAGCGTGTTTTTCCTATGCCACACCCACCACGCTAAAGCGTGAACTCCAACGAATCTCAAGCCCACCGCTTCAAATCGCAACCCTCAGATCAAGTAAATGATCTCGGCCTGATTCGTGGTGGTATCGTAAATCGCGTAGCTGGCTTTCCCCGGGCGTGCCTGTTGAATCCCGCAAACAGAACCGGGATTCAGTAAAAGAGTCTTTCCAAGCTGATCATTGACCTGTTGGTGGGTGTGACCGAAGAATACGGCGTGGTAGTCTCCGGTTTTCGCCAGCAATTCGCCCAGCTTCGGATAGTGACAAAACGCAAGCTTACGTCCATCGATTTCTTCACAACCGAACTCCTGAAACAAGGGAATCCATGTGAAAAGGTCGCCTCCCTGACAACTTAACCCGATCTGGTCTTCATCGTTATTTCCGAGGGTGGAAGTCACAGGCACTCCGATCTGAGCCAGTAAGCCTGCGGTAAACGGAGCACAGAAATCTCCCAGGTAAATAATTCGATCCACCTTGCCTCGAATGGCATTCGCCACCTTTTCAAGGTTCCAGATATGGTCGTGAATGTCGGATAATACCGCAATTTTCATACGCTAAAGATAGTGGAATCAATTAAAGGCAGGCAACCAACCTGCGGTCAAAGTTCGAATACTCCAGAGAGTTCCACCCGCCGTGATGTAAAGCGTCTTTAAATCGTCTCCTCCAAACGTGCAATTGGTCACTTCATCCCGCGGCACGGCTGCAAATACCAAGAATTCCCCTTTCGGACTAAAGACATAAACCCCTCCCTTATAGGGAACTGAAGTTTCAAAGGAATTATCCACGGTCACACCCGCGGCAACGTAAATCCGACCCTCTTTATCTGATACCAGTCCATCGGGTCCCCGGCCATTTTTCCAATCAAATATCAGATGACGAGAACGGGTTTCAATTCGACCCTCTTGCGTCAATCCAAACCGCCATAGTTTTCTTGCCCCTCCGATGACTTTGTTATTGTTGTCGGCAACGAATAAATAACGGTCGTCGGAGGATACCAGCACCCCATTGGGTCGATCGGCTTCATGAGTGATAATGCGTTCAATGGTCCCATCCGGATCGATTCGATAGACTCCTTCCACCCATCGGCCATCCGAATCCTTTATCTGCATGTCATCACGGTTTCCGTAGCGTGGATCTGAAAAATAGATCCGGTTCTTAGAATCCAGAGAAAGATCATTGGGGGTATTGTACTTCAATCCCCGGTAATGATCTGTCAACACCTTGATAGATCCATCCAGGTTTTCCCTTATCACCCGCTTCTTTCCCGGTTCACAGATCAACAACCTTCCCTGACGATCAAAGAGAAGACCATTGGCAGCGGCGGTGGTCCGGTACAATTTGACCTGATCAGGGGCGACAAACTGGGACACACGAGTACTTTTGGTAAATAACAGTCCCGTGCGTGGGTGCCATGCTGGACCCTCCCCGGCATGCTCTTCCAATACCAGCCTGGGTCGATGATTCGGCACGAAAATTTCGGGATCATCGCCTTTGGCAAAAACGGATACCAGAAAGATGAAACCCAAGGCATTCCACCATGGGTGATCTCGGAATCCAAACAACCTACTACTCTGCATAAGCCTCAAATTGTGAGGCGTCATTCTACCGTTTGTTTCCGTATAAGTCGAAGGGAAGATTCGTCAATAAACAAGTTTCCCGAGCTGGCTCGAAATTCACACTGCAATTCCACTTCGGAAATAAACTCCTAAATATGAAAATCATATTCCATTTCCTTCCATGAAACATTCCCTATGTCCCGAGATCGGATTTTCCCCCGCTCAGTTCGAAGAATCACCCCTCCGCGAGGATCTCCCAAATCCCGTTTCACTCCATCAATCCGAATCCGTCCCCGGAATTGGTAGTCTCCGCTCTTCAACCAAACTCGAGTACCCCAAATTCCGATACTGGTCCCTTTCTCAGTACCGACCTGAAGAATCGTTCTGCCGTTTTTTTGTTCACGAGTAAACACTGGACGGCCAAAGGAATTCTCCGACACCCAATCCGTCAGGACACCTTCTTCTTATACTTATCGATCAGATTCCGATATTCTTCTTCACGCTCCGGGTACCGTGCCTGAAAAACGGCTGGGATTTCATCTGAAATATTCTGTATCCGTCCCCTCAGGTCACCCTCCAGGAATAAGGTTTGATGCAGTTCCTGAATTCGATCGAAGAATTGTTGTTGGGCCTCAGGAATCTTGATGAATTTTTTGGCAACCAATCCTTCGAACGGAGCAAAAATCCGGGTTTCAGGATTCTGAAACATCTGGTCCATTCCATGGGGAAGGAAAACCATTTTATCCGAATCGAGATCATGGTAAATCCGGAAATTATTTCGATTGCGTCCATAACCGTCCCAGTGACAATTGATGGTATCCAAGGCCAGCATGGTGAGAAATCGATCGACATCCAATTCTTCATTCAATCGTTCCCATCGTTTATTGAGGTCCGGTTCCTGCTTGGCACTGAGCAGGTCTTTTAAATCAGACTGATCATCGGGATTGTCTCCGGAGTTTGTATTCAATTCGTCGGCATCAACATCCTTAACAAACCCACCATCGTAAAGATTACCAGAAGTATCATTGAAATACTTTTTCACAAACTGCCGATTGTATCCTTCTACCAGAACATACATTCCCAGATCCCTGCCATTGAGTTTTACGGTGGTATGGGCCGCCCTCGGGACAGGCACTCCAGCCTTTAGCTACAGCTCCCGGCAGATCTTCTCATTCAAATAGGTCGGATCCTGTACCGAGTTGTTAAGGTGGATCTTCTTCAATCCGTGAAACCGCTGTTCTTCATCAGTCTTATCGAAATTTAATGTCAAAGCAGGTCGATCGTCGATCGAGCGAAAACTACCGGCAGCCCCCTTGAGGTGAATGGAAACATCAGGATAGACCTGCCCACCTTCCTTTAGGACTGCGATGACTTTGGGTCTGGGCCCACGGGTCATGCCGAAATTCCATTTGGAACCGGCGAGTTCGTCGATCCCCTCTTTCGAAATCTCAATTTCAATTTCCAGAATACGGGCTCCCTGAAATAATTCAGTGACCGCCTTGGCTTTCTTGCCCTTGGGTGATGGTGGCCATTCATTGGTCCAAGCGGTACTGCAAAAAACAACACTGAGCAAGAGGGGGAGAATTAGCATAACTAAAACCCGGGAACGTGAAAGGTGAGGTAAAGGATTAGGGATTCCCATCATGGCTGCTCCTTTCGATTGAAAGTCAGGTCGGAGGAAAGAGGACCCATTTTCCAGCTACCCACCAAATTTCGGCCATCCTCTGAGAATCGTCCTTCAAAGGAATGACCAATTCCACTCCAGCGAATGGTCAACTCAGTGGCTTTAAACAGGGTTTCCGAAGCAGGGAGCTTATTGAGTCCCTGGTCCACCATACTCATGAATGACCTGAACTCTCCCTTTTCATTCTTACCAATCGCCAAATCAAGACGGATTTCTGCGTTCGGTACTTTCAGAATACTCTCCCAATTCCCGCGAACGTCCGGTGTTTTTTCAGGAGATTCAAAAGATAGCACTTCGTTGACCTTCTTCAGATCTTCGGGGTGATGCCGAACAAAGGCGATGGGGAATTTCATTCCATTCTGCTTCATGTCACCATTCAACGACATGAAATCATCTGTGAGGCTCAAAATAAATTCAGCCTTCCCGGTAGACCATTTGGCAATGACTCCTGGATGAGAATAATCAACCGAGGTCAAGGGGATGTTTTCAGCTGCCTGATTCGGAATATCCATCGCTCCCCGGTAGAATCCGTCGGACAGCTGTCCAAGCCTAAGAATCATGGTGATTTCCATACCAGGACGCGGCTTGATAGAACCTTTCCAGAAACCACGGATATGATTTAAATCCTCCTGTGAGAAGGAGTAATCAACCGGAGGTGCCGGTTCGCTCTCTTCGGTCACCCTTGTAAAAGTCGTTTTTATCTGTCCGGGCCCCATGCCCTGCATGTCCCACTTTCCCTTGATTTCGGTTTTCTCCTTTTCCAGGATTCCCCTGAAACTGCCTCCAAAGGCATCCATTTCAATCAGAACGTCCGGTTCATTTATAAAGGATGGCTTGAATAGGAACTCCCTTTCTTCCCTGATTGACGAAGTCCATGGTGCTTTTCAATGTGCCGTCGGCCTTTGATTCAAGATTCAATTTCAGCTCCATTTCAAATTTCCCGATTTTCATCAACCCCAACCAGTTGCCTTCCAGAGGGTGAATTGCGGTGGAAGAATCGCCTTCTGTCTCTTGAGCCGATGAGTCTGAAAAATGACCACTGATGAGCCCCATCACGATGAGCGGGATCTGTAAGCATCTTTTTTGCATTCGTCTCAGCCAATGATTACAGAGGATTTTGTGTTTTAATGAAGGAATCTGCATATCTGAAAACAAACTTAAGGGATAAGAAGTGCAGAAAAACACTCCCATTCCACACATTCATTCCCGATTAGGAATGATGTCAACATGCCACAAAATCGATTTTTGGCAACTGCTTCCGAATATTAGCGGAGAATCCTCGAATAGCGAAAAGACTGTAGCAATGGCAAAGTTTGACCATTTTCTTCGAAGAGAGGATAAACCAGATAATTGAACGGACCGGATTCAGGAAGAGGTTCCGTGATCAAATCCCGTCCGATCGTGAATTCGATACGATTGCCGGGTTGATGTCCGAAATAATAATCCTGCAGGCTCGGGGTTTTCCAGGCTTCACTGATATCCACAGGAATCCATTTCCCTTCGGCATGAAACTCAGCCCAGCAGTGATAGCCTTCAATGCTCCCTTGGTTTACCGTTTCAGGAATTGTGAATCCGATTAGCAAACCGAGCCGGAATCCCGATAGAACGTGCCAGGGCAATGAAATAGGAATGAAAATCGGTACAGTTTCCGGCTCTGGAATCACAGGCAAAAAGGGCATCTCCTCTTCCCCAGCCAATTCCGGATTTGTCGTAACGCATCCGCTGGAGAACGTGCTGATAAAGAGCCCTCCCTTGCCCGGTCTCTCCCACACCAGATTCCACAAGCTTTCCGGCAATCTCTTTGAATTGTTCATCCTGTGGCACCAATCGATCGGGACGTAAAAACAATTTCGGATCCAACTCAGAACTCGAATAGCCTTGTTTCTGTTTTCGTCGAACGTGATACCGAATCCGGATCAACTCGCCTGCATGACTGGAGTCGGGTTCGAAATACAGAATTTGGTTACCGAATCGCTGATCCTTCAGGATCGAATAATCGAGAGAGGTTTCGATATCCCGGGATAATACGGATTGGAATTCATCGTTTCGTGCCAGAGGAATCCAAAGGCGCCCATCGTTGACGATTCTGGGAACCTGAACCTCATAAATGAATTCAAAATGATCCTCAAGCTGAGGAATGGAAGTCCCTGGATTCGCCGCAACTTCGCCGTTTGAAAGGCTTAGATGCACGAACAAAATTGGGATAAAACTCCAAAGAAGGCTTCCTTCCCGAAACTGATTTACCACGGCTCGCACTTACCCGAAAACCCGAAAACCCTAAAACTAAAACCCCGATTTCTTCAATTGCTCCTGAAGCTGAACCTGGAATTCCTGAAGATCTTCGTTAGATGGTTTATAGCCTTCAACTTCCGGCGACAGCCCCAATCGGCCGAACTGGTCCAGATACCAACCTGATTTATTGCCATCGGAAAAGGTCACTTTGCCACTTACAACGGATCCGGGCTGGGTGATCTTATCTACCGTGATGGATACATTTCCGGATCCTATAGGATCCGCCATCATCTCGGAAGCGGGTTCTTCAGTGCTTGGCGACTCCGGTTCTGCTTCCTTCCCGGCATCCTTTTCTTCCGGTTTTTCACTCTCAGGATCTTTCGGCATCAACTTAAGATCATCGATCAAGAAACGGACTTCCATATAGGTCATCCGAATCCCGAATTCGGACTCCAGCATCCTTTGGATTTCCGAGAGCTTGATCCCCTCTTCTATCCATTCGCCAACTTTCTGCTTTTGAGTATCGTCCAACTCCATAATTTGAAATAGCAATACCCGCCCTGAATCTCCATGTCAGTAAAATACTTGGCAATCCGAATCAAGGTGGGCGCGATTGAAAATGCGGGGATCGGGCAAATTAGCACTACGGCCTGTAGCGTGGGCTGTCCCCAGCGCATTTCCAATGAAATCAGCGATCCATTCGGCTGAGGACAGCCGACGCTACAGCTATTCAGAATTCTTACGAATTCTTACGAATTCTTCCACCAGGATCGGAAGATCTGAACCTTCCAATGTATCTTCGGTAAATCTTCCGATGAATTTAAGCCAGGATATCCCCCACCACACGTGCGCCTTGAACCCCGGTGAGACGCTGATCCAACCCCTGGTATTTGTAAGTGAATCGTTGATGATCGATACCGAACTGATGCAGAACGGTGGCATTCAAATCGTTGATATGGACAGGATTCTTCACGATATTGTATGAGAAATCATCGGTTTCACCATATTCAAAGCCTCGTTTGATTCCGGCGCCGGCCATCCACATGGTGAAGCATCGTCCGTGATGATCCCGTCCATGGTCGGTTTCGGAAAGTTTTCCCTGTGAGTAAATGGTCCTCCCGAACTCGCCACCGCAAATAACCAGGGTATCATCAAACATCCCTCTCATTTTCAGATCCTTGATCAGAGCTGCGGCAGGCTGGTCGATATTCTTGCATTGGAGGCGGATCAGTCGCGGCAGACTTCCGTGCTGATCCCATCCCCGGTGAAACAACTGAGTGAAAGGCACTCCACGCTCGGCCATTCTTCTGGCAAGAATACAGTTATAGGCAAAGGTCCCAGGCTCTCTGGATTCCGGTCCGTATAATTCGAAAACATGATCCGGCTCATCCGACAAATCGGTCAATTCAGGAACGGAGGTCTGCATTCGGTAAGCCATTTCATACTGAGAAATGCGCGCTTCGATCTCAGGATCACCGACCGATTGTAACCGGTCCTGGTTAATGCGGGCGATGTGATCCAGAATGGATCGTCGGCTCTGCGGATTGATTCCCGGAGGATTGTTCAAATACAACACTGGCTCACCGGCACTGCGAAACTTGACACCCTGATGACGTGAAGACAGAAAACCACTTCCCCATAATCTGGAATACAGGGCCTGACTTTGCCCACCCCCTTTGGAAATCATGACCACATAGCCAGGCAGATTTTGATTGGAACTTCCAAGCCCGTAACTGAGCCAGGCCCCCATGCTGGGATGACCCAATTGTTGCGTGCCCGTGTTGATATAGGTGATGGCCGGATCATGATTGATGGCCTCCGTGTTGACCGACTTGATGATTGTAATGTCGTCCACAATCGTGGCGATGTGCGGGAGCAACTCACTGATGTAGGTTCCATTCCGACCGTATTTCTGGAAGTCGAACATCGGGGCAACACAGGGAAAGGATTTCTGCCCGGAGGTCATCCCGGTCAGGCGTTGCCCCTGCCGAATGGATTCAGGCAATTCAATACCATGCGTTTTCCGAATGGCGGGCTTGAAATCATACATATCGATATGTGATGGCCCTCCGGAAAAGAAAAGGTAGATGGCCCGCTTGGCCTTCGGTTTCGAATGCGGCTGACCAAGAACGCCGGCAACTCGACCGGTGTTGCCTTTGAGAATCTCCGGCGAAAGAATGGATGCCAGACCCAGGGCGCCAAAACCGCGCGCACCGAGGCGAATCATTTCACGTCGACTGATCGGGTCCGATAATTGCAGGTTGGATTGAATAAACGGATTCATTTCACGGTTTTCGTTGGGAACTATTCTTTTGTCAGCACTTCGTCCAAGTTGAATAGGGCATTGGCGAGGGTGGTCAAGGCAGCATGCTCCGCTGGATCAAGTCGGTCATCTGACTCGAATTCACCGAATTCCAGCAGAGCCTCCGCCCGTTCAGGCTCTTGTCGAAAAGCCTCCAACTGCTCCTGATATAGATGGGTCATCACTTGAGTCCTCAGTTTATCTGCGGGACGTCCCACAGCATGGAGAAATGCATAGCGGATTTTCTCCTCAATCGATGCCCCGCCATTCTTCATAATCCGTTCGGCAAAAACTCGAGCCGCTTCCACGAATTGCACATCGTTCAAAATGACCAGCGCCTGCAGGGGCGTATTAGTTCGCTGTCTTTGAATCAGGCATTTTTCACGAGTTGGAGCGTCAAATGCCATCATACTCGGAGAAGGTGCGGAACGTTTCCAGTAGATATACATCGATCGACGATATAGCTTATCGCCCTTGTCCCGCACATACTTCAAATTCCCATCCAGCGATACTTCATTCCAAATCCGGGGTGGTTGGTAGGGTTTGGTACTCGGACCCCCCACATGAGCATTTAAAAGCCCACTGAGCATCAGAACATTGTCGCGAATGAATTCGCCCTGAAGGCGAAAACGGGGTCCCCTGGAAAGAAGGATATTCTCGGGATCCTTCTGCCTCGACTCAGGCGTGAAGTTGGATTGTTGCCGATACGTGGACGACATCACCATCTGCTTGAGTGTCCGTTTCACATTCCATCCGTGATCGATGAAATCCCGAGCCAGCCAATCGAGCAGATTCATGTGACTCGGCCAATCTCCCCTGGTTCCTAAATCTGAAACCGTCGATACCAACCCGCTACCGAAAAGCATTTGCCAGTATCGGTTCACGGTCACCCTTGCCGTCAGGGGGTGATTCGGCAATGTCAGCCACCTCGCCAATCCCAAACGATTCGAGGGAACACCTTCTGGCATAGTTGGAAGGAAAGCGGGAACTCCCGGTAGAATCTCCTCGTCTTTGACAGGGGATGCATAATGACCCCGTGATAACACATAAGTCGCCCGGGGTTTTTCCATATCCTCCATGACCATACAGGTTGTGACGGAATCCCTGATGTCTTTCTGCTGCTTTTCAAGTGACTGTATCTCCTCATTGAGCTTCAATCCCACCGGCCATACTTTTTTGGAATAGTACTCGGTCAGAGCCGTGCTGTCTTCCTCTGTTGACTCCCCTTCCTTTATCTTCAGGAGGCCCACTATTTTCAGTGGAATCCTCGGACCTCCCAGCTTGAAATAGAATCCCGAGCCTCCTCCGGAATTAATGATCTTTGCCAGGAACAGGTTTTCACCCGGCTTCAATTTCAACCGCACGGTTTCCTGATCCGCGGCCACCCCTCGCACCACTTTTCGTGAAAGCAATTCTTCTCCGTTCAACCACACCTTAAGGGCATCATCACTCCCCAGCGAAACATCGATTTCCATCGCATCCTCAGACTGAATCACGCGGGCTGCATAAAGGGAGTGAAAATCGGGAAGACTCAGGGTGATCGGCTTACCGTCCTTCCAATCCTCGGCCGGTTCCCAGTTTCCTGATTCTTTGACCGCTGCCCAATCCTTTTTCGTTTCAGGACCAAAATCACGATCGAAGGATTGATCAAATCCTGTTTCGGAAAATGGCTCCGATTCCATCCATGCACCCAACGCCGGTTTCTTATGCAGGCCTTTGGCACGTTCCAGGGCCGCCCAGGATGACATCTCACCTTGAGTCGGTTGAACTCGCTTCCGGTTCTCCTTCAATCCCGCGATCTGCTGTCCGAAATGATCCACCTGCGCTTCCTGCATGGGATCGTAAAGGTAAACTAATGGCGGTGCATTCCCGTTACGCGTCTGCATCCCTCGATCCTTGGATCGATTGAAGAATGCGTAGAACTGATAATATTCCTTCTGGCTGATCGGATCATATTTATGATCGTGACACTGCGCACATTCCATGGACAGTCCCAACCAGACATTGGAGGTGGTCTTGACACGGTCCACCATATATTCCACACGATACTCCTCATCAATGGCCCCACCCTCATCGGTCGTTCCATGGTTCCGGTTGAATCCGGATGCAATTTTCTGGTTCCGTGTGGAGCCGGGAAGTAGATCGCCGGCCAGTTGCTCGACGGTAAACTGGTCAAAAGGCATATTGGAATTGTAGGCTCGAATCACCCAGTCGCGCCAGGGCCACATATCACGGACGCCATCAGCGTGAAAAACGCTGGAATCTCCATAACGGGCGGCGTCCATCCATGCCAAGGTCATGCGTTCTCCATACCGTTCAGAATTCAACAGGCGATCCACAACTTTCTCAAAAGCATTCGGTCCGGTGTCGCTGACAAACGCCTCCACTTCCTCCGGTGTTGGAGGAAGACCGGTCAGGTCAAAATTAACCCGTCGCATCAAGGTCCTCCGATCTGCTGCTGCTGAAGGAATAAGGCCGTGCTGATCCAATTCTGAATAGACGAATCGGTCGATCGGATTCCCTATCCATGCTTCCTCCGCAACCTCCGGCAGAGTCGGATTCTTCGGGGCAACAAACGCCCAGTGATCCTGCCATTCCGCCCCTTCCATAATCCATTGACGAATCATTGAAATCTTTTCCTCGGATAAGGATTTTTTGGACTCGGGAGGGGGCATCCGATCATCCGGATCTTCGGTCAGAATTCTCTGTAGCAATAGGCTTTGCTCAGGCTTTTTCCGATCGATAATGAAGCCGTCTTTGGTTTCAGCATAGAGCCCCGCCCTTTCGTCCAAGCGAAGGTCGGCTTTACGGAGCTTGGGGTCATGTCCATGGCAATGCAGACACTCAGCAGCAAGAATCGGCCGAATGTCTCGATTGAACTCAATCGACTCAGCCGAAACATGGCCCTGAAAAATCAGGCAAACACCAAAAAAACTCCCCATCAAACAGGAAACGGAAACCTTCCGGCATGAACGGATCCTCATAAAATCATCAAGTGATCGTTGGAATTGCATAGACTGAGATTAACCTAAGGGAAAGGCGGGCATCATTCAAGGTATACCGTGCTCAAAACACCCACCTAACCCGCATATTTCATACGATTAAAATGTACAATGTTAGGAATGATCGTATAATGCTGGCATGCAAGATGATACGGTCGAAGACATCGAGGCAGCCGACGAAACACCTCGTAATGATCAACCGCTGCTTTTTCCGGATTTAGGCCCTCGAAAAGTTGTGGTCGATTTCAGTGGCGGCCACTTGAGCAACGATGGCGGCGCGCTGCTGCTGCGGATGGTCGACAACTCTCTGGGAATGAGCCGAATGGTCGCTTCCTGTTTCGAGGATCGTCGAGACCAACGGTTCACCGAACATTCCACGCAGCACTTGATCGCTCAGAGAATCTTCGGTCGGGCTTTGGGTTACGAGGATCTCAACGATCACCATGATTTGCGCCGAGATCCCTTGTTCGCTGCAGCCGTCGGCAAGACCGATCCGCTGGGAGGGGATCGATTGCGGGGCAAGGATCGAGGCCGTGCCCTGGCCGGGGCTTCGAGCCTCAACCGGTTGGAATTGGGAAACCGAAAATTCACTCGCGCCCACAAAATCCGTTGCAACAGCGAAAAATTGGAACGGTGTCTTCTGAAGCTCGGCGTCAATTGCCTGGACAGGCACAGTCGCGAACGGATCCTGGATTTTGACGCGACCGACGCCCCCCTGCACGGCAAACAGGAAGGACGCCACTTTCACGGCTACTACGGCAATTATTGCTATACTCTTACGCATCAAGTTTTCGGATTTAAACCTCGGAATTCTTCACAAACTTGATGCCGGGCAGAACAGGGTGCC
>DUCD01000075.1:0-18021 GCA_012959985.1 Verrucomicrobiales bacterium
TTCTGTGAGTTGGTAAATTCCGGTATTCTCGGCGTGACTACCCGACAGACGTATCCGATCACCGGAAGCCATATCCGACAAACTTTGGTTCAGGGTGATGGTGCCCGACTGCGAATCGATCCTGGAAATATCAGCATGATTGAATTCCTGATAATTCACCTGAAGGCAGAAGGGGAGTCCGCAGCCAATCAGGCAGATGACCGAACCGATCGACAGGTCAATTCCTCCCGTGATAATGACGAAGGCCACCCCAATGCTGATAATACCGAACAGAGAAGTGCGGCGAATCAGATTTTCCAGGTTGTAAGAAGAAAGAAACGGTTCGCTCATCAACGCCGTGAGCAGAAAGACAAAAATCAGAAGCGATAATATACCCAATGTTTTTTTCATCGATTATTCCTTTCGCACCATAAAGCTCTCATCTCTTCCTGTCGCAAGTTTCATGACCGTTTCTTCGCTGAGTTCTTCGCGCGACAATTCTCCAGCCAATCGTCCTTCGTGCATGACCAGAGTACGATCCGACATGCCCAGTATTTCTTCCATCTCGCTGGAGACGAACAATACGGCGACTCCGTGTTGAGCCAGCTCCTCCATCAGTCCATAGATTTCCTGTTTGGCGCCAACGTCAATTCCCCTTGTGGGTTCATCCAGCAGCAAAAGACATGGTTTCATAGCCAACCATTTTCCCAGCACCACTTTCTGTTGGTTCCCTCCTGAAAGAAACTGGACAACCTGTTGATTTGAAGGCGTCTTGATCCTCATCTGTCCGATCATTTCGGAAGCAATTTCCCTTTCTTTCAATCGATTCAGGAAGCCTCGTTTCTGATCCCGATCCAAGCTGGCAAGGCTCATATTCTCGCCGACTTCCATTTCGAGAATTAATCCCTGCTTTTTTCTATCCTCGGGAACCAGGCCGATACCGGCTTTAATAGCTTCCCTTGGATTCTGTGGAATAAGTTTTCTCTGGTTCAAGTGAATGGTGCCACCGACCGCTGGAGTTACTCCGAAAAGGGTCTGAAGCAATTCGGTGCGGCCGGCTCCGACCAGGCCGGCAATACCAACGATTTCACCGGCTCGAACATTGAAGGAGAGGGGATGTCCCGGGTGAGCCGGTGTACGCAGGTCACGGACTTCAAGAACGGTGTCGGAAGCCTCATGGGGATTTCTTTGGTAGAACTGACTGATCTCCCGTCCCACCATCAACTGTACCATGGCATCGTGATGAATTTCTTCCCGTTTCAACTCACCGGCGTTGCACCCATCCCTTAAGACGATCACCCGGTCAGCAAGCTCCTGGACTTCTCCAAGGCGGTGAGAGATGTAAACCACACTGACGCCCCGATTTCGTAAATCCTTGATGACTGTGAACAGGTTTTCAGTTTCACGTTGAGACAGGCTGGAGGTGGGTTCGTCCATAATGAGGATTTCAGCATTGATGGAGAGTGCTTTAGCAATTTCCACCATCTGCTGCCTGCCGAGGGTCAGCTCACTTACCTGAACCGAAGGGTCCACTTTCAATCCCACCATCTTGAGGAATCGTCCGGCGTTGTTTGAGATTTCCCCATGGTCGATCAAGCCCATCCGTCGAGGTTCGCGTCCCAGGAAAATATTAGCTCCCACATTCAGGTTGTCAGCCAGGTTCAGTTCCTGGTGAATCAAAGCGATGCCCAGATTCAAAGCGGTTTCCACTGAATTGAGGACGACCGTTTTTCCGTTCACACGGATTTCTCCGCGGTCCGGGTGCTGCACTCCGGCCAGGATTTTCATCAAGGTGCTTTTTCCTGCGCCGTTCTCTCCGATGACAGCCAGAACTTCACCCGAAGACAGCGTCAGATCCACATCGTTGAGTGCTCTGACGCCTGGGAAATGTTTACTTACCTTACTGACTTCAAGCAGTGGTGGTGCTGCCTGTCCGGTCATCATTCCAAAGAGGTTGGAGGTTAACGGCCAATCAAGACAGCGTTGGGAGGATCAAATTTGCTTGGATCATGAGGACGCCCCAGGATTTCGTCGATGACACCTTGTCGCCGGCGTTTGGCATTGTCCTGTTCGAGACGGCCGACGAAGATCATGATTTTGCCTCCATTGGGGATGGCCTCCCTGACCAGCGCCCCGCAAAGACGTCCTGCCGAGTAATTATCCATCCCGATATAGCAAAGTCGATTGGCGTTGGGGGCATCGGAATCCTGGGTGATCAGTTTTGTTTTTGCCGCTGCCTGATTGAGCAGATCGGTTTGGTTTTCTGGATCGATCGGACTGACGGCGATCCCGTCCACTCCTTTGGTGATCAGGTCTTCGATCATTCTTTTCTGGTCGGCAATTCCTTCGGCCGGCATCAGAGTTTCGGTGTTGACTCCCAAGTCTTTTCCAGCCACCTCTACCCCAACCTGGGCGATGGTCCAAAAGGAAGCAACCCCATTTGAGACAAAGGCAAATTTGGGTTTGTTTTCGAATGTCTGTGCGTTTCCGGAGCCGGAAAGTTTGGATTTCAGATCAGACCAGAATTCGTCTATGTTGTTCTGCCGAATCTGCTGAGCAGGAATGTCGATGAATTTGCTTTCAGGAATGATTCCTGAGTTGCCCTGATGAAGTTGATTCAGGATTTCAACGGATTTGTAACCATACATATATGGATTCTGGACCACGGTTCCATGAACCGTTCCCACCTTGATGCCCTGCAGGGTGGCATCGTCTTCATCGAATGCAATCACCTTCACTTTGTTCAGTTTTTCCGCCTGACTCAAGGCTTCGAGAATCGCGGGAGGATTGTAGGCGAAAAGTCCAACCATTGCGGCGATATCGGGATGCTTGGCCAAAGTGTCCTCTACATTGGCTTTGGCATTGGCCAAGTCGAACTGGTCGGTCAAGGTGCCCAGGATCACATAATCCTGAGTTTCCTGGTTCTTATCTTCCACCGAGAGAAGAGAATCATTTCCTCCGGTTGATTCGGATTGTTTGTTACATCCGGCCAGACCGACCAAAAGTAAGGCCATGCCTGCGATCGAAAAAAAGACTGAAAGTGGTTTGCTTCTCATAGGAAATAGTTACTTTAGCAGAAACCTTAGCACATGTCCAACCTTGGATCAATCTCCCCCGCAACCTCCGCCACAGGAGCTGCAGGATGCATCCCCTCCACCTCCGATGTCGGTAAAGGAATCGAACCATCCTCCTCCTTCAGAAACTTCCGCTCCCCCCGCATCCGTCGCTGAATCGGGCAGCAGGTCAGCGCTCTGAAAGGCATCGTCATATTCATGCCCTTCATGGAATAAAACATCTTCCGCGACAGGCGCCTGAAACTCAGCGGAAGGA
Source organism: Verrucomicrobiales bacterium (assembly GCA_012959985.1). Taxonomy (GTDB): domain Bacteria; phylum Verrucomicrobiota; class Verrucomicrobiia; order Limisphaerales; family DUCD01; genus DUCD01. Next base: position 3,310 of record DUCD01000075.1, read on the forward strand.
TCCATTGCATCGGAGGAACCGGCGTTGAATCCGGTATCGCCGACAGACATCATATCGGTTCCGTGTTCGTCGACCATGTCGAACTGGTTGACTTGAAGGTGATGATCGTGGGTGAACCCCGACCACATCCAGGCATAAAAGAAAAAGTCACCGAATCCGTAATAACCATGGAAGACCGGTTCCTCGCGATCGTATTGATACTTGGATTGGGTTTGTTCGCTGTCTTTAACCGGGGTTCTGGGGCGGATGATTTTCTTTTTTGAACTTCTAGAGAGACTATCCACCTGAATATGTTTTCTCAGGTTCTGGTCCATGGAGGCAAGGAATTGGTCAAACCGGGTCTGATGTTTCATCAGGAATTCATCATATTGCTGTTGATTTCCAATTTTCTGTTTCATTCGATTCTGAAGATCCTCCGTGGTCTCCCCTTTTCCTAAAGCCAATTCTCGAATGACGCCATTGACTTTCACCTGTATCGGGAATTCCCCAACTTTGTGGCGCCGTTGGATGTCGACTTCAATCAAGTAGTTGATGAGTTCATCCTGATATTCGGCCACCAGGTAAAGTTTGTTGAACAATTCCGACTCATAGTGGTCCACTTCCAGCTTGAAGTGATCCATGGCCTCCTTCATGTCATCCTGTTTTCCCTCCTCGTCCAAGTAGAAATTGATGTCATCCTTTGCGAGCCGAACGATGTTGGTAATGTTCTGAGACCGCAAAGAGGCATTGATCTGCTGAAGAATGGAAACCGCCGTGAAGGTTTCCTGTTCCTCCTTTTCTGAACTGCGTCCCGCCGTCAGAACATGCAGGATGCGACCAAAGATTTTGGTTGGCTTTATAATATCTATATGTGTGAGATGAGACGGATCAATTGAGATGTTTCCACTGAAATACATAATCTTGTTTCAGAGCCATCCCATAGGATTTGATGATAAAACCCCTGTTTATGTAGGGTTTCGGTTGCTTCTCATACCGAAAAATGAGTCCTTGCTATCCCACAAGGCCGTTCGATGACAAAAACACCCTGTTTTTGGTGGTTTCATGAAGTTTCCTATGGGATGCCTGTGGACTTCGTTTTCAAAAAAGGTAATGTGGCTTTTGTTATTGCGTGGGTGGTCCAGAAATCGGTCTCCGACGAGACCCCGATCGGCCAAACACTGTATTTCCATTTTTTCAATGGCCGGATGGTTTCCCGGCGGACGACCGTGGTGTCCGATGAAATTATGGCCTTCCGAAACATAGAGATTCAAGATCGACATGATTGCATTCACCTAAAGCTTGCGATTTAATCTTGTAGACAACATGCCGAAAGCGAGTTGGCTTCACTCCACCGAAATTGTTGAAATAGCAACATTTCTTGTGTTGGTATCGGCGGTCAGCAAAAACCAAGCCCGGGCTGGTATTTCAGAAGGGATCGAATTAATATCCGGTCGATGACTGACTACGCCCGTATGACCAAAGCCGAGCTGATCGAACGGCTCGAAACATTGGAGGGGAAGGACTGGCGACCGCGAAAACAAAAAGCGACCGGACCTCCTTCAAAGGGTATTGAGGTTGAATCGGATCCCCTCGAAAACGAGGAACGCTTGCGAGCCATATTGGAAACCGCCGTTGAAGGCATCATCACGATCAATCAGCGCGGCATCATTGAGTCCTTTAATTCGGCTGCTGAAAGGATTTTTGGATATGGAGCAGCGGAAATAATTGGAAAGAATATTAAGGTTCTGATGCCGACGCCTTACCGGGAGGAGCACGACGGCTACCTAGCCAATTATCTCCGGACAGGAGAGACGAAGATCATCGGAATCGGCCGTCAAGTGGAGGGGCGGCGCAAGAACGGCGAGGTGTTTCCTACGGAACTATCGGTCAGCGAAGTTTGTCTCAGAGACAAGCATTTGTTCACCGGTTTTGTGCGGGATGTTTCCGAGCGTGTGAAGGCGGAAGTCAAATTAATTGAGAGCGAGGAACGATATCGTCTTCTCGTCGAAACGACGAATGACCTTATTCAGAGCGTCAAACCGGACGGGCAATTTGAATTTGTCAATCGAGCATGGCTGGATGCCTTGGGATATACTTCGGAACAAGTCATTGGTTTGAATTTGTTCGATATCGTTCATCCTGATGGACAGCCTTTCTGGCGTGAGATGTTTTCCAAAGTTCTGAACCGGAAAACCCTGCGCAACATCGAAACGACCTTAATGACCGTGACGGGAGTGCCGATTGTCGTTGAGGGGAATGTGACCGGGAAATTCATCGATGAGCAACTCACGGCTATCCACGGATTCTTTCGTGACATCACCGAGCGAAGAGAACTTGAAAAGGAGATTCTGGAGATACGACATGGGGAGCAGCAGCGCATCGGTCAGGAGTTGCACGATAATCTTGGCCAACAGCTGACCGGTATTGAATTCATGAGTCAGACTTTGGAACAGCAATTGACTGCTGAAAGCAATCCTCATGCGTCCAATGCCTCGACAATTACCGGCCTGGTGCGGGAGGCCATCTCGCAAACTCGGGGATTGTCTCAAGGGCTCAACCCCGTCGTCCACGAAATGGAAGGCCTCATGACGGCGCTTGAGGAGTTGACCGAACACACCGGAAAGCTATCCAATATCGACTGTGTTTTCTGTTGCGATTCCCCTGTTTCGATTGGAGATAATTCGGCGGCGACCCACTTGTTCCGCATCGCTCAAGAAGCGGTGAACAATGCTTTTAAACATGGCAAACCGACGAAAATTATTATCGAACTAAGTGATAATGGGCAATCCATCGCGCTCGCCGTGAAGGATGACGGCAAAGGGCTTCCCAAAAGATTCATTAGCAAAGGAGGGATGGGGTTGAAAATTATGCAATACAGGGCGGGGTTGATCGGTGGATCGCTCGTCGTGCAAAAAAGGGTGAAAGGAGGCACAGAAGTTGTCTGCACCCTGAATAGAAAGAAACTTTAATCCACGGCAACGAATCATGGTCGCAAAAAATAGACAATTGAAGAGTGCTTCATTCAAAATCGATGAGCGAAAAAAAATCCTTACCGTTGACGATCATCCGATCATGAGACAAGGGCTAATACAGTTAATAGAGAATGAGCCCGATTTGATGATCTGCAGTGAGGCGCAAAGCGCGGAAGAGGTCGTGAGCAAAGTTATCGAGTTCGAGCCGGATCTTGTGCTTGCCGACATTACCTTGCCCGGACGAAATGGAATCGAATTGATCAAGGACCTTCAAGCGATGAAACCGGATCTTCCCGTGCTTGTGTTGTCCATGCATGACGAATCGATGTACGCCGAACGGGTCCTGCGCGCCGGTGGGCGTGGATATATCATGAAACAGGAAGGTGGAAAGAAACTGATCGAGGCAATCCGACAAGTGTTGGATGGACAGATCTCTGTCAGTAAGAAGATGGCGGCGAAAATCCTGGAAATATTTTCGGGTAGCGAAACCAAGGGCGTCCAGTCACCGGTCGACAGGTTGACCAACCGGGAGATTGAAGTTTTCCAATTTCTCGGTCAGGGATTGAGCACTCGACAGATCGCTCAACAACTTCATCTGAGTGTGAAAACTGTGGAGGTTCACCGCGCCCATATCAAAGAGAAACTAGGAATCGAGAGTGCTCCCAAACTAATGCGCTATGCCGTGTGCTGGTTGGAATCTCAAAATGCAGCTGGGAGCAGATGGCGCATTACCCACTAATCAGTCAAAAACCAAAGTTCGCCTAATTCTTGTTTGAGGAGAATCGGATTCTAAGGTCGATTGATGCCGTATTGCGGATGCCTTTGGTGGTGGCGTACCACTGTAATGCGAATACGATCGTCAAACTGCCTGAAGAGGAAATGATAAGAAAAGCGTTTCAAATTGGCGCGACGCCGATTCTTAGTCGTTGAATGAAAACGGGTGGGATTCTTCGATGCTTTCTGGACATAATACAAAAACTCTTCCCAAAACGCGTCACCCAACCGAGGATCAATTCTATCGTAATACCTGAAGATTGCGTTCAAGTCCTTTTGAACAGCAGGGTGGTAAACCACATTCATGAATTACGGTTCGCTTTTACGCGCTGAATCAATTCTTCGTGTGTGATGGGATTCACCGTGCCATTGTCCATCTCCTGCTCTCTCTGATCGACTTCCTCATCGTCGGATTCACCTATAGGAGGATGAAGGGTATCCAGCAATGATGCCGCAAGTTCACATCGATCATTTTCGTTGAGTGTCAGGGCGTTCTGCTTTAACTGATCCAATGTCATTAAAGAATGATACTGGTTTCGTTGCAGTCTTTCCAGTTAGAATCACGCAAGGTGTCAATAGTCGCAGGATAGTCTTGTGATCCTCTGATAAACATGAAGAAACACTAGGAAATCCGGCTATTTCTGGGTTCAAGTCCTACCTCTGGAGCCATTATTATCAAGGACTTACAAAATCTACACACTGTTTCCCGACAGATTCGTGACAGATAAATTCAACCCTTCAAAATACCCAAAACACCTTGGAAAAAGGGATGAGGTTACCATCTCGCACTCCCGATCAGGCGGTTACGATTCATTCACTGTGATTTGGTATTCCAAAGGTAAACGTCACCGGAAATCCAAGAGCAACCCGGCCGACGCTGACGCTATCGCAAAAGAGATCCTGAAAAAGATAAAAACCGGGACCATTGACGATCTTATTCTGACCGGACAGGAGAGAAATGAATACGTCCGGGCAAAGGAGCATTTACGGGATTCAGAGGCATCGGTTGATATGGCTTGCCGAGATTACGCAGAGGCCACCCGGATCCTTGGCGGTGATTATCTCATGGAGGCCGTGCGGCATTACTCCAGAACTCACCTGAAGGAGTTTCCCGGAGTCCTGATAGACGATGCCGTCAAGCATTGGTGCAGGGCCAAGGTAAAGCAGGGGGCCACGCCTGATTACATAAAGAAAAGCCGAATCAATTTTAATAAGATCCGGAGCGTTTTTAACTGTCGATTGGAGGACGTTACCGCCGACGAATTTATCGTTTTCATTGATGAACACCACGGGGAGCTTGCCCCGGCATCCAGAAACAACATCATTGAATGTTTTAAAAGGCTGGTGAATTACTCCATCAAAAAACAATGGATTCCGAGGGATCATGCTTTCACTTTGGAGGGCATTGAAAAGTATAAATCGGCCTCTGCTCAAAAAGAGGTTTTCACAGTTGAGGAGATGAAACTGCTCCTGCAGAATTCTCGACCAGAAATGTTGCCGTTTCTTAGTATCGGAGCCTTTGCCGGGGTCCGATCAAGCGAAATCCACCAACTTGATTGGAGTTGCATCAACCTTGATGACAATGAAATCAGAATCCCCGAATCTATCGCTAAGACAAGCCAGAGGGCGTTTAAATTCTCGGATAACCTGAGACGTTGGCTGTTGTGCAAATTCCGGCTGAGGTCGGACACCCAGTCCGATTGAGGTCGGACACCCAATCCGGTTGAGATCGGGCACTCAATCCGGTTGAGATCGGGCACCTTGAGCCGGTTCCCGGATTAGTGTCCGGAATGTGCCGGATTGTCACACTCAAGGAGCTTAAAGCGACGCTGGATAAACCGGCCCCGGTGGTGTTTAAACATCCCCGATGCCAAGCAAACTACTATCCATGCGTCAAATCAAAGAAGTCCTACGACTCAAATTCGAACTGAAACTCTCGGTGCGCAAGATCGCCCGAGCCACCAACCTCCCCCGCAGTACTGTATCGGATTACCTACGCCGTGCCCGGATTGCTGATCTGGAATGGCCGCTTTGCGATTCGGTGGATGAGCAGTCGCTCCAGGAGAAGCTCTTTCATGGGGATTGCACTTCCAGCGGGCCTGCGAAGAAAAAGGCAGCTTCACGTCCGTTGCCTGATGGGTCCTGCATCCACAGGGAACTGGGGGGTAAACACGTCACTTTACAGCTTCTGTGGGAGGAGTATCGCAAAACTTATCCCGGGGGATACGGACGCAGCCAGTTTTTCAAGCATTACAAACAATGGGTAAACAAACTCGATCCCGTGCTGCGTCAATCTCATGAACCCGGTGAGAAATTATTCATCGACTGGGCGGGAGATAAAATCCAGATCCAGAGTCCGGAAGTCGGGCAATGCATTCAGGCTTCTCTGTTTGTCAGTGCCATGGGAGCCAGTCACAAGATCTACGCCGAAGCATTCCTTAACGAGAAGCTTGAATCCTGGATCACAGGGCACATTCATGCGCTGAACTTCTATGGTGGGGTTCCCCGATTAATCATTCCCGACAACCCCAAAACCGCAGTGGCCAGTTACTGCCGTTACGAACCGAAGATTCAAGCCACCTATCAAGAAATGGCGGAGCATTACGGGACCGTCATCCTTCCGGCACGGGGGTACAAACCACGCGATAAAGCGATGGCCGAAACGGCTGTCTTAATCGCTGAGCGAAGGATTATGGCGACGCTGCGGGATTATACTTTTTTCAGCCTGGGTGCCCTGAATACAGAAATCAAAAAGTCTCTGGAAAAAATCAACGCCAAAGCGTTCACACAGAAAGAGGGTTCACGGAACGAACTCTTCGAAACACTCGATAAACCGGTTCTGAAACCCTTGCCCGGGCAGGCCTATGAGTTGGCTTACTGGTCCAAAGCCAAAGTCAATATCGACTACCACGCCGTGTTCGAAAAACACTTCTACAGCGTCAGCTACCAACACGTAGGCCAACCGGTCGAAGTCCGAGCGACACAGTCCATGGTGGGAATCTACCTGAAAGGCAAACGAATTGCCCTTCACGCACGAAGTTTCCAAGCAGGTAAATCCACCACAATCTCTGAACACAGGCCTAAATCGCACCGGGCACACGTGAGCTGGACTCCGGGACGGTTGATTGGATGGGGGCGTAAAGTCGGTCCCTGTTGCGGTTTGCTGGTCAGCAAAATCCTCCAAAGCCGCCCTCATCCCGAGCAGGGTTACCGTTGGGGCCGGATGCGCTGCCACTACTGGTCAAAGGGTTGCAGCACACCAATCCGGTCTATCGCGCTGTTTGTGCGGATTCGGTCCGTGAATTGTCCGAAGAAGGGTTCGACGCAACTGAATCAATTCCAGTACTAGCGGGTGCGTTGGACGATTCCGATGCATTTGTCAGAATGTACGCTGCCAAGGCGCTTGGGAGCATGGGGCCCTCTGCCGAATTGGCAGTTCCTCGTCTTATCAGATTACTGAACGTTAATGACGAGGTCACCAGGTATCCCGGATTGCCAGCCCCCGTCAGATCCGTTACCGCCGAAGCTTTAGGAAAGATCGGCTTGTCGGCGAGTGATGCGGTCTCCGACCTATCTCGAATGGCCACACATCCTGGTCTAAACCTCTCCGTTCCGGCAGAGATCGCGCTCTTCAGAATCAGAGGCGCGGAGGGAGACAGTGTATCCAGGTTAGTGAAAAAGTGGAGGGCGATCCGTGGAATTCAACAATTCGACCGTTACAGGGTGCAGATCGTTCAGATCTTCGGAGAGATAGGGCCGGCAGCTGAACCGGCGCGCCAGATAATTATGGAATCGTTGAACAGCCACGACGAGTCGCTCAGGAGAGTTGCCGAGCAGGCCCTGAAATTGATCGATCAGGAGAAGGAGTTCATCTTGCTTGAAGGAAGGAATTGAGAAATGGTTCGTATAGTATTCGTAATTAGTATCATGAGCGTGTTCATGGGAATCTCATGGTCAGATCAGAGAGCGTTCAAGCCTAACGGCGTTACGGCCCACAGAGGTAATTCCTCGGAGTATCCCGAAAACACCATTCCTGCATTCAAGAGCGCACTTTCTCTTGGAGTAGACTGGATTGAGCTTGACGCCTACAAGACCACCGACGGCCACATCGTTGTAATTCACGACACCGATACATCGAGAGTCGGTGACCGGGATCTCCAGGTGTCAAGCGTCACCTATGAAGAAGTGAAATGTGTGATGGAGGCCCTGTTGCAGGATCTGAGACGGTCCGGATGAGTATCCTTGCCGATAGAATTGGGGCAACTCCTGTAGCCTGTGCAGCGCTTGAGCATACCTGTAATCTTTCAGTAGTGATCGGGTGAACACGGGTGTTTTCACTTTGATGTCGTGGTGCAGGGGAACAAACACAGAATCTGTCTATCGTTACGATTGCTGGAAACACAAGAAAGAGAATGAGAGCCAAGCGCTTAAAATGGCCCTGGAAACCTTGCGAATGTGTTTTGGAGATGGGAGGGTCCAAGACCTCCTCAATCACTTGTCGACCATCATTGAAATGTAAAGATCTATAATCATTCTGTATTTTCGGCTCGAATTGCTTCGGTATCCGGTTATACTAGCTGTATTCGCTGTTGCGATGCTTTCGGGGACGGTGTCCAAAGGCGGCTGCGTTTCCCCGTTTAATCTCACCGCTGGATTGTTTCTTCTGGCGACGGCTATCGTAATTTTCAGTTCAGCTCGCAAGGCATGAAACGCAAGGTTGCCAAGATTTTCTCAATCATCGGAATTTTGTCGATTACCGTCGTCATTATCCACGAAGTATTTATGCTGCATCCAAGCTCGCTGTTCCAGTATCAAACGACGCACCGTTACAAATGAACCCGTGAGCCGAGAGAAGGGCGGCCAAGGCTACATCTCCACCAAGAGGGTCTGGAAAATCCCTCCAACAAGCTCTATTCCATATTTGCTGCGCTTCAGTCATTCCTATATATGAGGTGGACCTGTGTCTGGAATTGTTACTCACCGGAATTACAATGTGGTTTTGTTTGGGCGATAGCAACATCTGAGATTCTTAAACCTACTCGTTGTCCTTGGCCCTGAACAGGGCTTCCGTGCCGTTCTAGTTTCGGTTGACTACCCAAAGTCGCCATAGGTGGATGGCTTAGAGAGGCGGAGGTCTCGATGCCGGAGAGCCGAGCTCGGAGTATTTGCCCCGTGCAGGCAGAAGGGGAATGTAAGCGGGGGCACCCCGGGTCTGTTCTGAATGAATATTACATGGGTGTGTGCGACTCAGGCTCAAGATCCCATTCCAGTTCCTTGGTGGGTTGCCGAGGACCCATTGGTTTACCGTTGTTACCCATTGGAATCCGCTTCCTGCCAAAGGATCCCTTAATCGTCCCTCTAACAGATGTCGGATTAACTATTCTCCAGCCTTCACAAGTCCGGCTTCGCGATAATCAGCTAACTTGTCTTTGGGAATCACCTTCACCAGTCCCGACTTATTGGAGATAATGAGCAGGCCGTCATCGCGGAGAGCTTGTTCGAAAGCGGCAACCCATTGAACTCCATTCAGTGTATTCGTATGACCGAACATAACTGCCAGACCCAACGCCTCTCGAGCGATTAAGTAGCGCGTTCCTGTAGCACCCATACATTGGTTGAGAAGTCCATGTATGCTGCATGGTCGAACCGGGGAAGGGGGGGAACTCCAAGCGAGGGGTTTTTTCTTAGCGAATTTCTTGTGCAGTTTCCAATAAGCCATGAGAAAGTATTGTTTCAGCCCGGTGTTGGGTGGAATGGTCCAATCTGCGTACTGGGTCGCCACGAATGCGGGGCTCCCGTCTTTGGGAAGCGAATCAGCCGATGAGTCGAGGAAATCATCAATAGGGCTGTTGAAAATTCCAGAAGCCCAAATAACGATCAACCCAAGTAGCGCCGCAATCAGCACTGTGGTTGGGGCAATCCGAAACCATCGCCGTGGTGAGTCCCGCCTCGTTCCGCCGGATTGAACCTCGCCGGTGGTGTGCTGCTGTCCTTCAGTGGATTTCATGGGTTTGTTTTTACGCCGCTCGGTTTCAGTGAAGGATGCAGGATTTTTACTGGTTCCGGATTCTTATAATGGCGTTTGAGTCCCATTTCTCTGAGGAGTCCCGCTGGAACTCTGGCTACAAACTCTGGGAATGATCGTTCGACATGTTTTCGAATCAGCCTCTGACCTGTTTTAGAGGCCCAGAAATCCTCTTCCGCCCTAGCCAATCCGCGCCCGGCTTCATCCGGAGTCAATGTTTCGTGTTTGGCCAACATCCAGATCAGCTCTCTGTCGCCAGGCATCGAAACAGGAAACGGGACGAATTTCAGTGTTATTTCTTCCTCTTCACTAATTTCTACGACCGGGCCCGTGCGGATCATGCTCGTAAACGTTTCTCCATCCAATAACGCCACTTCGACTTTGAGACAATTTTCCTCCTCAATCGGTTTCAGGGTTACGTTGGCCTTGTCAAAGGTTGACTCGAGTTGAACACGCACAGCTTCCACGCTTTTATCTTCTAAATCGGGCAACTCACAGCGTTTACATAGTTTATCGAAAGAGATGCGTCGATTTTTGAGCTTCAACTCGCCCTGAATTGCCTTAAAGATTCGGTTTGCAAGTTTTTCATCGTTCGTAGCCTTGGGCAATACCTTCTCCAATAATTCCAACAATCTTGCATCTACAACCTGGTCCTTTTCTGATTTTGATTTCATACGGTGCGTTCTAAAAAAATGAGCTGTTGTTGTGCTGAATTTATGCAGCAAGTGCAACCCCGTTCCGAAAAAAAATAATGCGAAGTCACAGAATCCCCAACTCAGCCCTTTTTCTCAAAGACTCAAGGGGCAGATCCAGGGTAAACGCATCTAATTCCCTAGTAATCGCAGCAGGTGAAAACCCGATACTTGCCTGAAGTTTCCACGGTAAGAAAAGCTGCAGGTTTGTCTCAGAAGCGTTTGGCCTGTGCTCTTGGGTGTAATTCTGGCAATATTCCGAGGGCGGAATCAGAGGGAGGTGGAAGTTGATTTCTGCGGCAGTTGGCTTGGTGGTGCTTTATTCTATACCTGCACCCTGATCCTGAACAGGGTTGGCTCAAGGCTACACTTGGACTTCCCCCTAATGCCACTACGGGTGCATCTGCAGTAGGGCTAATTCGACAGTATACCCGACCATGATAAGGCGAACGTGAGTCTGGAGGCATGGAACTACAATCCGGTGCAACTCATTCAGGCGGATAGGGTGGATCCACTTTCGCTGTATCTGAGTCTGCAGGATTCCCCCGAGGAAAGGATTCAGCAACAGTTCGAACGACTCCTTGAGAAAGTGCCATGGTAAAGGGACTTGATATTTTCCGTGAACGGTTTCACCCTTTCGAGAAGGCCTTCGTTGTCATTGGTGGGGCTCCCTGCGACCAGTGGTTTACAGATCAGGGCCTGATCTTCCGCGCCACGAGGGATCTTGATATTGTTCTTGTAAGCGAAGCGGCTGATAATGAGTTTGTCACGGCGATGCGGAGTTTTGTTGAAGAGGGCGGATAGACGAATTGACATTGTCCGGACAGGACAGAGTCAGATACATTCTGAAATACGAAAAAAGAGTTGGCGCCCCGTCACAACGTTACGGTCTCAGGAATCGGTCAACCTCAGTGCGTCAGTCAACATCACCAGGAGTCGATCGACTTCGTTCTGCGTTTCCGGGTCGAGACTCCATGAATTCGGTTCGCGTCGTCGATCAGTTGTGAACAGTCCACGCTTCACCAGAATGTACTTTTCGATTGCCAGGAATCCGTCCAGTCCAGCCTGTAGTTGCAATGCAACCAGTGCACAGATGGGGAAGTAAATGCGATACGCCTTTGCGTCATCATTATTCTTTAGCGCGGCCCATAAAGCCGCGATGCCATCCAGCAAGTCCATGCCCGGCATTGTGCCAATGACGCCGCGCCGGAAGGCATCGATCAGCAGAATACCGCCCGAACCGTCGAACATGCAGGCGCGACCGTCACTGGCGTCTCGCAGATCAGAGATGTTCGGTCCGATGGGCGCGCCTTCCGGTTTGAACAGGATTTTCTGCGGCCCGTATTTATCCAGCAGGCAAACGTAGAAGTCCGTTGGGATCGATGCGCCGACGTAAGACGAAGCGTCCTGAACGATGAGCGGCACGGGCACCGCATCTGCCAATGTGCTGAAGTAGTCTTGAAGCACCGTCATTGGCAACGCTGTCGAAATGGGAGGAATCGCCATAATGGCGCTGCAGCCGGCCTCAACGGCTGCCTTCGCAAAGGTGACCGCCTGCCTGGTACTCTCCGCGCCAACGCTGGCTACGACAATTCCACGACCCGCCGTCATTTCCACAATCAGCCCATTAAGATTGACCCGCTCTTCAGACGTCAGCCGCAGGATTTCAGAAACCATTGCCGAACACACGCCGTTGCTTCCCTGCTCAAACGCCCAATCGATTTCGCGTTGAAGACTGTCCCGATCAATTTCGTCGTTAACGTCAAAAGGTGTGTGCAGAATTGGCAGAATGCCTTCGATGTTCGCTGTCATAGTTTTGATCTCCACTGTTCGCTGTCTGCTGTTGGGGCGCCGCTTGCTGTTTGTTTGAAATCAACCCTGAAGTTCTTCGATGGCGCCTGTCATCGTCTCGCCAACTCGCTCCAGGCAACCTCGATCAAACGGAGTCTGCCAGACGGGATAGACATCCACGTCGTACAGCTCAGCCGGAGGCAGATAGCCGACCCAACCGTTGATGAGGTTCATGCAGATCACAGCCAGATTGGGAAAGCGGCTTCGCAACTCCCGCTGTAGTTGTGAGTAAGCTTCGCCCGCACTGCCGACCAGCACAGCATCGCCGATCCTCCAGGCGTGCACGGCCAGCGGAAATGAAGAACCATCACCCAGTGATCGCCGAATATCTCGCTTTCGCCGAAGCCGTTCTTCCACGGCTCGGTCATCGCAGGCCAGCCGCTGCTGTTCAAGTTCATCAGCAGTCGGCCAGTTTTTGAGCTCCAGGTCCGCAGCCACTTCAACGGCTCGCAACTCTGACGAAATCTTATGCGGCTGATGCCGCCAAACGGCCAGAGGCGCGCCGGATTCGACGACCCCATCAAAACACAGTTGGCTGCCGGCAGGTTCCATGTCGTTCAGAACTGCCAGCGCGGCGAATCCCAACTGTCGTCCATGACGATCGGCCACTTCGACGTCGCCAACGTACTGGTGTCTCGGCGCGACATCTCCCGACATGCCCTGAAGAAAGAAGGCTGTTGCTCCTGTTGCTTCTTCCATCGTTTCACGCATTGCTCCGACATAGTCCGGGGAGATGGATGTGTTCTCCCAAGCCAGAGTTGTCGGGTGACAGGCGTAGTTAACCAAAGTCGCTCGCACCTTTCCCGATGGGTCCGTGATGCGCCCCAGCAGCAGCGTGTCGTCTGCATCGGCCGCAGGATTGAAACCGCAGATCATGCGATCTGCCGTTGGGTCGGGGTCCGGGAAATCGCGAACAGCGGCAAGTGCGCATCGCCCCGTGTGCCAGTCCAGGATTGCCTTATCAGCATCTGCCAGAGCCCGCCCGATTGCTGAAACGGCCGCCTGATAAACACGTTCCATCCACGGCCCCAGCAACTCATTTCCAGGCAACGATGGATCCGGCTTCATGAGTGGCGCGGCCGAGTGGGTGTGACTCAGAGCAAAAATCAGGCGTGACGATTCAAGCGACAGTTCTTCCAGTAGTCGCTCTTGAAACCGACTGAACAAATCCAGCGGACGCCACCAGCCAAGGTCCGCGTCGATCAGAACGAGGGGGGCGCCTCCGGATGAGGACGCCATCGTCAGAGCCGTGAGTGTCAGCGGTCGGTGAATCGAATCGGCTGTGTCATGTTTCGCAGCACCCCAGTTTCGTGAGTAGATGCCAACTGGCGGAGTGATGTCCTCACGGGCGATACCGATGCGGCCTTCGAAACCGGGATGTCTTTGCAGTAACTCTGGTGTTTGCGTCATGGGTTGCTTCTCTCCGCAACTTGTCCGGTCAGCGTGGCCACTACCAATCTCCCACACTGCCGTCCCGATGGAAGACGCGTTGCGGAATCTCCTGTTCGAATGGGTGCTTTTTCACTTCGGCTTCGTTGATGTCAATCCCCAGTCCAGGCCGCGAGTTCGGGGTGACGGTCCGAGTCGCCGGATTGACGACAAATCCCTCATCGACAACGTCCTGCCGCCACGGGATATCGTTGTGGACCGATTCGCAAATAATGTAACTCGGCTGAGAAAATCCGAACTCCAACGACGCTGCCGTGCTGACCGGCCCCTGCGGATTGTGCGGGGCGAGTGCGATTCGATAGGCGTCGGCCAAGGCCGCAATGCGGCGAGCCTCGGTGAAACCTCCGCAGTGAGTGATATCAAGCTGACAGATTTCGCGAAATGCGGCGAGGTGTGTTAGGCGTTCTCCGGTGGCGATCGGCGTCGCAACGGCCGCGTTGATGGCGGCAAGTCCTTCGATGCTTTCCGGCCAGCAGGGCTCTTCCAGGAAATAGAGCCCATACGGATCCAGGGTTTTGGCGAACTGCAGACCCATCGCCGGCGACGGTCGCGCGTGGCAGTCCACCATGATGTCGATGTCATCTCCCACCGCCTCGCGCATCGCGGCAACGCACGCATCAGCAGCCTTGATCGGCTTGAGGCCCTCGATCGGCATCGTGGGAGGCACCGCCATGGATTTGAATGCCGTGAATCCTTCCGCGACGGCTTGCCGGGCGAGGTCCGCAAACTGTTTCGCGTTGTCGACCGGCGTCTCGTAAAAACTTTCCAGTTTACCGCCGCCAAGATGGCAATACAGCCGAATCGAATCCCGAACAGGTCCACCCCACAGTTTGTGACACGGAACTCCGTGTATCTTGCCAACGATATCCCACAACGCGAGATCGACTCCGGCAATGGCCGTCGATCGAATCACTCCGCTGCCGTGCCAGAAGTGTTGCCGCCACATCATCTGCCAGAGATGTTCGACACA
>DUCD01000075.1:18055-27922 GCA_012959985.1 Verrucomicrobiales bacterium
CGACCAGTAGCGATGCCAGATCTTCGATCGTTCCCACGACGCCGCGAGTGTGCCATTCAAGTGTCGCCTCACCCCAGCCGTACAAACCCGGCTGGTCGGTGACAACCTTGACAAATACCCAGTTGCGCATGCGGGCGTGACAGACATGCGTTTCGATTGCGGTGATTTTCATCGTCCTATTTCCAGCATCCGGCTCGGCGGATTGGCCAATCGAAGGATCGCCAAGCCGCCCGGGTGATTCGTATATTAACATTGCTGACAGTAAAACTTGTCATTGTCGCCGAAGTCAAGTAAATTGCTGACATCTTAATCGCAAGCACCATCAAAGTCTATCTCGCCCGTCAAGGGTGGCCGTCTCTATGCTCCCATCCGCAAGCCGTTGCCGTGCATCGAGGCGCGATGAAGCGAAGTGACCGCCGCCCGGGGAGAAGTGGACCCAACTCATGCCTTCATTACCTGTATTCGCCATGATCTCACAATTCAATAACCAAGTATTTTCACCCCCATTCATGATACCATGCCCGAGGAACAAATCGATTACATGACGGCCAAGATCCCCATGGGCCGATGTGGCACGCTCGATGAAGCGGCTTCAATGATCACTTTTATTCTCTCCCCTGAAAACAGTTTCACCACCGGCTTCTGCTTTGACCTCTCAGGCGGTCGGGCCACTTATTAATGGTAATACACTTGCTTTTGTCGCCTAAAACAACTATTTTACCGACATGTCAATCGCGACCTACATCAAAGACGATCTAGCCGCTCACCTGAAGTCTGGACAGGAGTTGCAGGTTCCTCTGACGCTTGACTCATTGGCGGGGCACTATGATGTCAGCTTGACGCCCGTGCGCACGGCGGTGGCTGCGTTGATCGATGAAGGGTTGCTGGAGAAAGGGCCCAATCATCGCCTGATCGCCGTGGCCTCACGCCGTAAAGGAACTCAATCGCGCCGAAAACCGAAGCCACCGGAAATGCCGCGTGATCCGTATGAAGTCATCGCCGGCGATCTAGTGCAGCTTAGTTTAAGAGGCGAGCCGAAATATCTGCGTGAGGAAGCCACCGCCGAGATGTACGACATCAGCCGTTCCGCAATCCGCAACATTTTGCATCGACTGGCCGGCGAAGGGGTGCTCGATCACATCCCGCGACGCGGGTGGCGTTTGCGACCGTTTCGGCAGGACGACCTGCGGGCATTCATCGAGGTGCGTGAGGTTCTTGAGCTGAAAGCACTGGAGCTGGCTCAACCGAAACTTGATGCCGGCAAATTGCAGTGGATGCTCGATTTGAACGAGCCCCCGGCAGCAACCGGAACTTCACTGATCGTGGATGAGTCTCTGCATGAATACCTGATCTCCACCGCCGGAAATGCGTACATCAAGGACTTCTTCGACCGCCAGAGCCGATACTACCGGCTTTTGTTTGAGTGGGAAGATCATGATCAAGCAGTGGCAATAGAGACAATGCGTCAGCATCGTGAGATTTTGACGGCACTGCTTGCGAAGAATTGGTCGGCTGCGAAGAAAACGTTGTCGCATCACATTCTCGATAATCACCCTATTTTGGGAAAGCTCCAAGGCATTCCCGCATTACCCCAGGATTCACAACTCCCAACCAAGGAAAAAAACTTATGAGTCACTCACCGTCACGACGCACATTCTTGAAATCTGTTGGTCTCGCCACGTCCACCTTGGGCCTGGGAGGCGCGGCACTCGCTCAGGAAAAGGGTCAACCTCCAAAGGATGCCGATGGAAAAGTCATCCCGGGATTTGAAAAAACCAAGAACGATCCGAATGCAGCCAAGGGCTGGAGATCCGTCTCTGATCGCAAGATCAAGGTGGGTATCGCCGGATACGGCCTCTGCACATTCGGAGCAGCATTCTTTTATCAAACTCACCCCAATGTCGAAGTGGTGGCAGCCACGGATCTCGACCCCGGGCGCTGTGCCGGACTGGCCAAAGCGGTGGGTGCCAAGAAAACCTACCCGTCCTGCGAAGAGATGATCAAGGACAAGAGCATCGAGGCGATCTTCATTGCCACCGACGCACCGAGCCATGCCCGCCTGGCGACCATGGCGCTAAATCACGGCAAGCATGTGGTCTCTGCGGTGCCCGCTGTGTTTGGATTTGAAGCCGAGGACGAAGCTGAAAAATTATTCAATGCCGTGAAAAAGAGCGGCATGAAGTACATGATGAATGAAACCTCAGCATTCCATGCCGATCTCTACGCCAAACGCATGCAATGGCAGGCAGGGGCACTGGGGGAAATCATCTACTCCGAAGGCGAATATTATCATGACTTCGGGCCCAAGGGGCTTCCAGGCTACAATCCCAAGAACGGCAAGATTGATCTCAACGGCTGGCGACGGGCTCTCCCGCCGATGTGGTATCCCACCCATGCGACGGCTTACTACGTTTCCATCACGGGCGGCCGGTTCACCGAAGTATCCGGACTGGGCACGCCCAGCCTCTACCCTGAATACAAGGACGGCAATAACCAGCATAAAAACCCCTTTGGCACGGAAGTCGCGATGCTCAAGACCAGCGAAGGCGGCATCTCACGGATGGCGGGTAGCTGGGACATGAAAAACGCCCACGGTGAAAAAGGTCGCGTCTACGGACAAAATCCACACAACGATAAGATCAACGGTGCCCGACCCCCACTGCCGCCAAGCGTAGGAGCCGGCGGCCATGGAGGCTCCCATGGACAGCTGACGAACAATTTCATCGAGTCCATCCTGCTGGATAAAACGCCCATCGTGCATGTGGGTGATGCCCTGAACATGACCCTGGCCGGCGTGATCGCGCACAAGTCAGCGCTCAAAGGTGGCGAATGGATGAAGATCCCGCAATACACACTGTAATCCAACCAACGGCGAATCCGTGGCGGTGGCTTCGAGCCGTCTAGTCCGACCACATCTTCCCATCCCAACAACGAACATAGAAATCAATGTTCCCCAAAATCTGGTTCCTCTCCATGTCAGCGATCTGTTGGACGCAACTCGCCTCCGCCGATCCACCCTTTGGCAAACTCGCCAAGGATTCATCTCAAACATCCATCATCAATGGCACCGACTGGGTGGACGTGGAAGGCCGCCCGATCATGGCGCATGAAGGCGATATAGCACGCTTCAACGGGGTGTTCTACTGGTATGGTAGCAGCTATGAAAACAATCCCCAGGGTAAGTTTCGAATGCCGGCCGGGCCTGTGTGGAACGGGGTGCAAGTTTACAGTTCCACCGACCTCAAGAACTGGACCTACAAGGGCGTGTGCCTGCCCCGCCCGGAGAACGGTTTTGGCAAGCTGGGCGCCACGGGCCGTTCACATGTTATTTACAACAAAAAGACCAAGAAATACGTGATGTGGTACCGCTGGTTTCTGGCCATGCCAGCTTCGTTACTCATGGTGGCGGTCGCGGATCATCCGGAAGGGCCGTTCACTTCGTTAGGGCCGCGCGAGATGGGCACGTCCAACGGATTCGCTTCGGACATGAACGTATTCCAGGATGACGATGGCAAAGCATACGTGATCTACTGCGATCACTCAAAGCCGGAAGAAGGCGGAGACTGGCGTTATGGAATCCGTATCGACAGCCTGAGCGATGACTATCTAACGAGTAACAAGGACGGGGTATTCGCCTTTCAGCAGGGCTGCGAAGCGCCGGCCATGATTAAGCACAAAGGCAAGTACATCGCAGTCGCATCCGGCGTGCATGGTTGGGCGGGTTCAGATACCCAGTGTGCAGTGGCTGATTCGCCGCTAGGGACCTACACGAGTCAGCCGAACATCAGCGAGAAAAAAACCTGGAGTTCCCAGGTCACCGATCTGATATACCTGAAAGAGTCCGACACCGTGATGGCCCTCTGCGACCAGTGGTGGATTCCTGATAAGAAAGACATCAACAAGTCACGCTATCTCTTTCTTCCGCTGCACTTCGATCCAAAAACCGGCAAGGTTAAGATGGAATACCGTGAGAAGTGGAACCCATTAATGCCGGCCAAATAGAGCTGAGATGGTGAACAATCAGCCATGACCATACACTTCATCACGATCCTGTTCGTCCTGCTTCTATCGCCGACGTCACTCTCTGCCTCAGAAGAGGTCAGTTTCGGGACGCCCGAGATGAAGCTGGTCAAGGAATCCGAAAAAGGCGGGCGCAAGGTCCTGCGCTACGAGCACGACAGTATCCCTGAGTGGGGGTATGCAAAGTCACAGCAGGACTACTTCCATGTTCTTCCCCTCGCCGGGAACCCCGGGCAGAAGCCGCTGCATGTGGTCTTGCACTCGGCCGGTGGCAGTGGCGCCGCTGCATTGGACCGCGCCTTCGAGCATCCGGACTGGTTTCACTTCGCGGGTCTGGAAGACCAAGTCATCCTCTATCTCGATTGCCATAAAAACCGGAACGACTGGTGGTGGGGCGCACACTCGATTCGGCAGAAAAAGGAGAAATACGGTGATGTGTATTGCCCTGCAGAAAAGCGGGTTCTCACCACGATCGAATGGGTGATCCAAACGTACAAAATTGATCACAACCGGGTGTATCTCAGTGGCATCTCGATGGGTGGGAGCGGTAGCCTTGGAATCGGTATGCTGCGCGGCGATCTATTTGCGGCGGTGAATGTTGCGGTGCCTGCCGGTATCGAGCACATCGAACACCGCATGTTTGGGCAGGAAGTTCCAGATCCGCCGATTCTTGTGAATTTTTCCGCACCGAACGACAAATGGAGTAAGGATCAGGAAAAGCTGATCACCTACTTCAAAGAAAGAAAGTTCCAATTAGTATTCGCATGGGGGCCGCATGGTCACAATAGCTCGATGGCTGGCTACCATCCTGCGGCGCAGCTGTTTCCATGGCGATCGATTCGCAAAAACGAGGCCTATCCGGTTTTCTCAAGTGCCAGCACGGACAACAATTACCCAGGGTTTAAAAACGCGATCGGCGGTGACGAATCCGGTCAGGTTGGCGCCCTTTTCCGATGGCAAACGATTGCTGATACTCCCGGTAACTATCAGATCGATCTGCGACTGGTCAGCAAAACCGAGCTCAAACCCGCACTGAGAGGGAAAACCGATCTCCCTACCACCGCGCACACTGTCGTGAGTTTTCGACGCCTGCAAAACTTTAAGACCGTGGCGGGACAGACCTATCAATGGTCTCTAAGTCGTGAGGGAAAAACCCTGCAGTCCGGAGCAGCAAAGGCGGATCAAGCCGGCCTTCTAACAATCGAGAATTTGCATCTCAGCGTTCAATCGGCACGGTTGGAGGTGCAACGCTAGAGCATAATGAAAATACCAGCGATGAAAAGATGGGGGGAATGGTTGGGGCGTTGGGTGCTTGGGTGTTTCGTTGCTTGGGCTCTTCCATCCATGGCGCCTGCGGAGGATACCGCCGTCGAAAAACAACGAGGTGATCTTCCGCGTGTGCTCCTGCTGGGAGACTCCATCTCCATGGGCTACGACCAACCGGTGCGTAAACTCCTTGCCGGAAAAGCGACCGTCCATCGTCCCCCGGAGAACTGCCAATCCACGGTATACGGACTGAAGAAGATCGAGGCATGGCTGGGTGATAAACCTTGGGACGTCATTCATTTCAACTGGGGCATCTGGGATGCGCACTACTTGAAAGGCGGCCAACTCAGGACTAGCCCGAAGGTGTATGAACAGAACCTGAGGTCGCTCGTATTCCGACTTAAAGCCACCGGAGCCAGGCTGATCTGGGCTAGCACGACGCCCGTGAAGGATCTTCAGCAAAACGGGATCTCGGTTAGAGGGGTGGACATACCCATCCGCAATGCCATCGCCCGCAAAGTGATGGATGAGAACGGAATTCCCATCAACGACCTCTACCAAGAGATGTTGCCGCATGTGGAACAGCTCCGTGGTGCCGACGGATGCCATTACACGCCTGAGGGCTCCGCTTTTCTCGCAAAGCGTGTCGTGGAGAGTGTGGAGTGGGCGCTGAAGGCGATGGACGTTGAGCCCCTTCGTCTCGAAAACCCACGCATCGCCGTGGAAATCGACCGGCAAAGCGGCGCGATACGTTCGATTCGCGACAAAGAGCAGGATGTGGTTTACCCACAGATCGGAATGGGATTCGAAGTGGTGACCGAGGAGGGGACCCTTCGATCTGGGAAGGCTTCAGCGGTTAGCGCCAAGGCGGGTGAAGTGGAGCTGCGATTCGCCGGAAATGGGTTGGATGTCACGCTTCACTACCAACTTGGGGACAAAGATAATTTTGTTGAGAAGTGGCTGGAGATCAAGTCCAGCGACGGCAAGCTGTATTTCCTCAAGTCAGTGGTCATGGAAAACATGGCGACCGAGGCGTTTTCGGAAATCCATTTTCACGATGACAACACGATCTGGCACTGCCCGATCAACCTGTTTCTGCGTGGCGAAAAGGGCGGATGTTTCGCGGGCATTGAATATCCCTATTGGAATCTGGAGCAGAAGGGCAGGGAGGGGTTTCGTCTCGGCTATCAGCCCAACTACCAGGTCGCCAAGGGGGAGACAAACGTCAGCGAGAAGTACTTCATCGGTGTGTACCGAAAGGAAGGGATTCACCGTGTTTCGCAGGGACCCTATCCCGGGAGAGGGCGTTACCCTTTGATAAGTTCGTTCGGTGGCCTCAGTCAGCATTTCAAAGGAGGCATTCCAACTCCAATCAAGGATATTCCGCTGGAAACTCTGGACTGGGGTGAAGTATGGGCGATGAAAGAGTTTATGCGGCATGTTTTGCCCAACGATCTCACCCTGCCCGAAGAAGGCTATTGGGTCTGGCAGAACGGCTGGTGGGCCGGGCTCTGGGAAACCAAGCCTGAGATTCTTGATTATCTCAAGAAAGCGGGGATCCACGATGTCATGACCGCCCACACCTGGTACGGGCGTGGGGTGCATCCACTGAGTCCGCCTTACATTGACAAGATGCGGTGCAAACCCATGGGATTTCCCAAAGATGGCGGGATCGCCGGTATGCCGGGCCCGGGCGCCATCACCAAAGGCTTGGACCACGCCGATCAATCAAGAGCAAAAGTCTATCTTGATAAATTCAAAACGAACGAATACACGCCGGAGTTTCTCTTACCGCCGGCCATGGAGGAATTTCATAAATACGGCAAGAAGATCGGTGTGCATGTGAACAGTTTTTCCATTGCCTCTGTGTATTTTCAGGAACATCCAGAGTGGGCGGCCATCGATGAACACGGGAATGTCTGCGAGTATCTCTTTGGTCGGAAAGCGTCCTGCTTTGCCAATGATGCGTACGCTGAGCATATGTTTAAAATTACAGATCATGTCTTCAAAACATACGAACCGCGTTGGTGGGGATGGGACGGGCGTTGGTTGAGTTTTTGGGAGGTGGGTCACTACCGCCCCGGCACCAAAGGTGCCGGGCCTGACCCTTGTTACGCTGAGAATCATGGGCATCTGCCCGGAGACAACCGCTACAAGGAATGGAAGAATATCATGACATTCTTGAAGCGAGTTAAAGAGCGTTATCCGAAAGTCTGTCTGGAATCCTATTACGGTCTGCACCGTGGTGGGCCTTGGGGGCTGCGACATCTGGATTCGGCCTATCACTATTATGAAACTCACGGTGCCGACATGAATCGTCTGCAGAGTTGGCACCAGCAAAACGATCGCTTCCGACCTGTCTACAAGAATTCCCTGGATCTTTTCGGCAAGGACCCGAGGAGCTTTCGCTTCAACGTAATCGCAGGGCTCAGTATCGCGAACTATTGCATGATCGGGCAGGCCTATCCACAGTTCGCCGCCAAAGAGAACCGGGATTTCTTCAAGAAGTGGCGGGCCTGGGCCACGAAGCACCTCGACTATCTCACGGTCAAGCGCGACCTGTTTGACAGCCCCGGCCATTCACCGCTGGACGGCAGCGCCCATATCCTCAAAGATCGTGGTTTTGTCTTTCTCTTTCGCGGCGGTTTCGATGCAGGGCGCAATCAAAAAACGGCTCTTCGGGCATCCATCCCTGTGAATCGTTGGCTGCAATTGGAAGAGAACCCCAAGGCGCTGTGCCAGATCAAAGAAATCTATCCGCGCGAGGGGACTGACCTGGGCGTTTACAGATACGGCGAAAAGTTCCTGTACGACATGCCCAATGGGTTAGCTGTTATCCTCGCGCTGGAACCCGCTCCGAAAGGAAGCGAAACCCGTCGCCCGGCTCTGAAGAATCAACAGAATCAGGTTCTTGTGGTTCCCGCATTTTCGAAATAATGACGTCCCCTAACAACGCAAACAATACACTTATCCAAAGGAATCCGACATGAAGTCGTACGGCCTGACCGAAGAACAGTTGAAACACTATCGTGAAAATGGATTTGTCGTTGTCCCCGAGATGTTTGACCTGGACGAGCTCCGCGCGGCTGAAAATGCCATCAATGACTTGGCCCAGCAAGCCGTCAATGATCCGGTCAACCTCGCTGAAGTGCTGGAGTTGGAGCCTGAACTGGTCGGCGGGAAGCGCGTGCCCCGCCGCATTTACAACCCCTTTCTCGCTCACGAGGGATTCCGCTCGATCGCCACTCATGAAAAACTATTGGGTTGTATCGAAGATCTCGTCGGGCCGAACATCGATTGTCAGCACAGCAAATTGAACATGAAACCCGCACATGTCGGATCTGTCGTTGAATGGCATCAGGATCTTCCGTTTTTCCCGCACACCAACGATGATCTTGTCTCAACATTGGTCTATCTCGACGAGGCGACGCAGGACAACGGCTGCCTTCAGGTGATGCCTCGAATGCATGGCAGCTTCCTTGAGCATGTTGACGAGGACGGATACTTCACCGGTATGATTTCGCAGCAGCTCGATGCAACGCCGATTCCCTTGGAGGGTCAAGCGGGGAGCGTCATCTTCATGCATCCGTTGACGCCACACGGTTCGTTGCCGAACAGGTCGCCAAACGCTCGACGGACACTCATTTTCGAGTTTCGCGCATCCGATTCGTTCCCGATTTACTTCGGTGAATTGACGCACCGTAACGAACAGACCGCGGTGCATGTCCAGGGAGACCAGCCGCGCACCGCGCGCGTTGGCGGACCGACGCCTGTCATGCCGCTGTTGCGTGATTCCATCGCGTCGATCTATGACCTGCAGGAACGGTCGAAGGTGAAAGGTGCCAAACGATCCAAGTTCGCTGCAGAAAACAAAGAAGCGAAGGAGGAGATGCTAAATCATGACAAGCGGTGAAACAACGCAATGTGATGAAGTAATCGGCGTGGTCGGACTCGGTCCACTTGGACGCGGTATTGTGGCCTGTTGCCTGGCACGTGGATTCGAAGTTGTCGGAATCGACCGCGAACAATGCAATCGAGAAATGCTGAGAGATTACCTCCCGGAAGCAGCCTCGCAGTGTGTAGAAGCGGGCGTCATCGATGTCGACGATCCAGCGGACTGGCAAGTGCGTCTGGAACTGACTGGCGATCTCACATCGATCAATCGGGCGTGTCTTGTCATCGAAGCGATTGCAGAGGATCTTCCAGCCAAGAAACAATTGCTTCAGGAGATAGAGAGAATCGTTCCCGCGGATGTTCCCATTGGTAGCAACACATCGGCATTTCCGATCACGGCATTGCAGGAAGGGTGCGAACATCCGGAGCGCATCTTCGGCATGCATTGGTCGAGCCATGGGCATATAACACGATTCATGGAACTGACACCCGGTGAACAGACTTCGTCGCAGACGATGACGCTGGCGGCAGCGATGGCGGCGAGGCTCGGCAAGGAGCCGGCGATCCTGAATAAAGACATTCCGGGATTCTTGTGTAACCGTATTGCTTACGCGATGTATCGCGAGGCTGTGCACCTGCTGGAATCGGGTGTTGCGGATGCCGATTCCATTGAACGTTCGTTCCGAA
>DUCD01000075.1:27948-34325 GCA_012959985.1 Verrucomicrobiales bacterium
GGCAATGTGCGGCCCTCTGCGTGTGATCGACGTGATGGGCGGCGGCGCCTTTTACGCGGAATCGATCAAAGGCGTCTTGCCGACGCTTGCGAGTTCGACTGAATTGCCGGCCACGCTTCAATCATTCATTGATCGCAACGCCAAAGGCCCGAGAAATAACATTGGCTTCTTCCGTTACGCTGAAGGCGATGAAGTCGAGTGGGCCAAACGATTCACGGCGGCCATCCTGGCCACCAAGCACTACCAGGATCAATTCATTCCCTATGATGATAAGGAATAGAACATGGCTGCACATCGTCATCTGTCCACGCATAATGGTAGGATTAGCCGTTTGGGCGCTAGCCCAGGTTCAGTCGGGAAAAACCGAGCTTAGCGCCTTTCGGCTGATTTCATCATCCCGAATATTTAACTTTGACAAAGCACTAGTACACAACCGAAATCTTTAAAAAGGTTCACGAAACATGGATAGCCACAATAAATCTGAGTTAAGTCGTCGCCGTTTCATTCAAGGCGTTGGAGGCAGTGCTGCTGCACTAGGCGTTCTCTCGATGACGCATTCATTGCATGCGGATGATCTACCAAGAGATGCTGATGGCAACGTCATTCCTGGTTTTGGGGAAGATGATAAGGATACAGAAAGAGAGATAAGGGCAAATTCTGGTAAGTGGGAAAAAAAGTCGGATCGCAAAATTCGTGTGGGTATTGCCGGGCAAGGGCTTTGCGGTTTCGGTGGATGCTTTTTCTACCAAAACCATCCCAATGTTGAGGTGGTTGCAGTCAGCGATCTTGACCCCGGTCGCTGCCAGGCGTTGGCTAGAACAGTGGGTGCCAAGATAACCTATCCCTCCTGCGAAGAGATGATCAAGGATAAAAGTATCGAAGCCATTTATATTGCCACCGATGCCCCTAGTCACGCACGCCTGGCCATCATGGCCCTGGATCACGGCAAGCATGTGGTCACGGCAGTGCCTGCCGTGTTTGGTTTTAACGCCGAAGAAGATGCTGAAAGGTTATTTGAAACCGTCAAGAAAAGTGGCAAAAAATACATGATGAACGAGACATCGACCTTTCATGCAGATCTCTACGCGAAAAGAATGCAATATCAGGCCGGTGCTCTGGGAAAAATCATCTATTCAGAGGGTGAGTATTACCACGATGGCGTTGGCGCGATTGGAAGTTATAACCCTGAAAACGGCAAGATCGATCACAATGGCTGGCGAAGAGGCCTGGCGCCAATGTGGTACCCGACACATGCGACGGCTTACTACATTTCAGTGACCGGTGGCGGTCGTTTGACTGAAGTTTCGTGCTTGGGCACGCCCGGTGTTTATCCTGAGTATAAAGATGCTAACAATGCTCACAAAAATCCCTTTGGCACTGAAGTCGCTTTTTTCAAAACAAGTGAAGGTGGCATGTCTCGTATGGCAATGAGTTGGGACATGAAAAATGCCCACGGCGATATTGGCCGTATCTATGGTCAAAAGCCACACAACAACAGTATCAATGGCGCGCGCCCCGCATTGCCACCCGGAGTCGGAGGGGGCGGTCATGGGGGTTCGCATGGTCCACTGACCAATGATTTTATCGAATCCATTTTGTTCGACAGAAAACCAATCGTGGATATCAGCGAAGCTTTGAACATGACCCTTGCGGGAGTGATCGCGCACAAGTCGGCACTTAAAGATGGCGAGTGGATGAAAGTGCCGCAATACGATCTTTAAATGCTTGTGGCGATCATTGAATAAACGTTTATTCCCAAATCGAAATAACCGTATCTACCAGTGAATATAAATAATGACAAAATCAATGACAAAGAGGACGATCAAAATGAGCAATACACGGCTTTTTAGCTTCCTGTCTATTTTCCGCCTGCTGAACAACTAAAGGAATAAAGAATAATGGAACTTGAATCATTTACATTGGCGCCTCTGGATTATCTGGCGATCGTTGGCTTCTTCGCGATGCTGTCGGTCGTGGGATATTTGGCCGGACGCGGGGAGCAGGCGGGCAGCACGGAGTATTTCCTGGCCGGGAAGAAACTCCCGTGGTACGTCGTCGGCGGGTCTTTCATCGCCTCGAACATCAGCAGCGAGCATTTCATTGGAATGATTGGTTCGGCGGTCGTCTTCGGGGTCTGCGTCTCGATGCTGGAGTGGGGCAACGTTATTACGTTTTCGCTGCTGATCTGGTTTTTCATTCCCTTCCTGCTGGCGGCCAAAGTCTTCACGACACCGGAGTATCTGGAACTTCGTTTCAACGCCGCCATGCGACAGATCTTTGCGGTCGTCTCGATCATCAGCAACGTGGTCGCATTCCTGGCCGGGGTCCTCTACGGCGGCGCCCTGGCGCTGGAGAGCCTTTTTGGCTGGAATCCCTGGTTCGCCGTCATTGCATTGGGAGTCGTTTCCGGCGTCTGGGCGATCTACGGAGGACTGTCAAGCGTTGCCTGGACCGATTTATTGACGGTCGTCGTGATGATCCTGGGAGGCCTCACCATCACCGTGCTTGGTCTCCAAGCGTTGGCCGGCGACGGCGGATCGTTGCTCGATGGGTTTCGCGCCATGATCGAGCGGAATCAGGCGACCCAAGGCGCCTGGGCTGAGGCGGTGAACACCAACATCCAAAATCTCTCGGGCGGAGATTCCGATTCCTACGATCGCCTTTCGCTCTTCCAGGGAGCAACGCATCCGATCATTCCCGCGATCAGTTTCCTGCCTTTCATCTTCTCGGTGAGCATCTGGTACAACGTGCTGAACCAGTTCATGATCCAACGCGTGCTGGGCGCAAGGAGCGAATACGACGCTCGAATGGGAATTGTGTTTGCCGGGTGGATCAAGGTCTTCCTGCCACTAATCACCGTCCTGCCCGGGTTGGTTCTATTCGCCCTGCATCCTGAGATCCTGCTGGGGCCGTGGGATCAGGTGAAGCCTGAAGCCGACAAGGGTTACGTGCAGATGCTCCAGTCGCTCGTGCCCGTCGGACTGCGTGGATTGTTTCTCGCCGCTCTCTTCGGAGCGATTCAATCCACTGTCAATTCGGTGCTCAACTCGACCTCGACGATCGTGACGCTGGATATCTACAAGCGGGTGTTCCGTCCCGAGGCAACGGATCGCCAACTGGTGAGAGTCGGCGTGATCTCGTCGGTAATCATCCTGGCCATTTCCATCGTGCTGGGCGGATTCGTGGGCAAGCTCGGCGGCAGCCTGTTTGAGTATATCCAATCGCTCTACGCTTTTTTCGCGCCTCCTTTTGCCGCGGTCTTTGTGCTGGGCATCCTCTGGCGACGGATCAACGGCCCCGGTGCCCTGACGGCAGTCATTTCTGGATTCGCCCTTGGTATCGCGATCAAGCTCTACCTGAACTTCGGTGCCGAGCCTCCCGCCTGGCTGTCGCCCTACGCCAACCAGGCATCGATCAACTGGTTCTTCTGTCTGGCAGTCTGCATCGGGGTGAGTTTACTGACTTCCCCTCCCAAGCCTGAGCAGGTGACCGATCAACTTACTTTCAATTGGCGCAAAATGAATATCTTCAGCGGCCTGGGCGACCGCTGGTACACAAATGTGGTGACCTGGTGGGGATTGTTCATCGTCACGATTCTGGCGCTGTTTGTTTTGTTCTCCGGATTCGTTCTGTGAGAGCGTTTGTTCGCGAACCACAAGCCGTTTCAGAATGATCCTATACAGACGCGGGATCGCCGCCAATTTACCTGGTCAGGCGGATGAATCGTGGTACCGTTCACAGCATAGTTTCGAACACTTAAAAATCAGGGATAATTACTCGAAATCGAAATCGAAATCGAAACGGCATGTCGCTCGGACACAAGAAACGGGATGTGTATCGTAACTCTATCAATCGCTCTCGGTAATTGGGTTTTCACTCAATCGGGTAAACTGAACGGGTTTGCGCCGTACCTGGAATCATCGGCTTAAAGTGAGGCAATTCGATACCGATATCGATTTCGAAAAACCAAATCAAGCCGGTGAATGGTTATGAATCGTGAGCGGCAGGCGGACATCGAATATTTGCGGGAAGAAATTCGCGTTCACCGTCAGTTGACGGGGAAAAACCGGGTTTCATTTTCGGTTGCTCAACGACCGCGCCTTGAAGGCGTTCGAGGCCCGTCGAATAAGAATGTCCAGTTGCGGCCATTCTGAAAATCCGGTTGATCGTAAGTCGCCCGGATAAAATCGATGTGGTTATCAAGGAATGCCACGTTGCCCCATCCGAGCTGTTTATCGTTATGCCAATAGCTGTATTGAAAGGGTACGTGGGCTCGTCCCGGGACTTCTAACTGCCAGCCGAAAGCGTTGAAGGAATAGTCGTTGGCCAGGATCACTTGAGCAGGGGCGCGAATCGCGGACATTTTCTTGCCATGGAGTCCACCCGGTCCGTTCGAATTAGCGCCACTGTTGTAAAAGTAGCTATTGCCAAAGGTGTCGTATAGGCTGGGTTTTCTGCCGTTGCTCCATCGCCCCGGGGTGGCGCCTTTGTCCTTTGGGCACTTGAAGACCTTGAACACACCTCCGTTGTCGTCCTGCTTGACCTTCCGGTTGATGGTAATATAGGGATTGATCAACCGCTCGTCGGCGAGGTACTCCGTGCCTCGTTTGCCGCCCCAGGAATAATAGGAAAGAACCGGCCCGCCTTCATGGGACGGTAATTTGTCATCGTTGTCATCAATGTAGAGAAGCGTGGCCAAGGATTGTTGACGAAGCTGGTTCATACAAGTGATACGCTGGGCTCTTTTCTTCGCGCCACTCAAAGCGGGCAGGAGCATGCCCGCCAAGATCGCGATGATCGCGATCACCACCAGCAGCTCGATGAGGGTAAAACCAGCGCGTTGTGAATCGATTTTCATTTTCTTTATGATGATAGCTACTTGTTTATTGGATTGCGAGATCATGGTGAATACGGGCGATTACAGGTTATGAATGCTCGAGTTGGGTTCACTGGGCGGTCACGTCGCTTCATCGCGCCTCGTAGCACTGCAACTGCTTGCAGGTGAGGGCATAGAGACGGACACCCCTAACCGGCGAGAAAGACTTTGATGGCGCTTGCGATTAAGATGTCAGAAATATAGTTGACTCAGGTGACAAAAACAAGTTATATTGTCGTCAATGTCACCTATTCGAGTAAATCCCTGCGAAACCCTTCTTAAGCATCGATGAAAAATCGAATGCCGATTCTTTGATCCTGATTATGTAAAACGCAGACTGTCAGCCACTTGGAACAGCGCCTCGCGAGAGACATTCCAACCCGACATAGAGCAAAAAAGACAAAACGATGAAAATTAGGAACCTAACGAAAACAACCCTGGCCCTTACGGTGGCAGTTTTTTGGGCCACGAACGTATCGTTCGCCTCGACGGTCCCACTCGGCTCGCTAACCCCATTCACCGGTGGCGACGCAGGCGAGGGGCTCGACCTGAGCGGCGACATTATTTACGCCTTCAACCTGGGCGGGCCAACCCTGACCGTTCAGGGCGTCGACTTTGTCGCCGCGAGCGTAGGGGCGCCGCCTGCAGGCATAGCCCCCGCAGAGGGCACCCTGGAATTCGACTATTCGATCGCAAATCCGGATGGCGCCAACGGAGCGGACTACGGGGACTCTGCCGACGACGACGCCCTGGAGATCGTGGCGAATCACGTTTGGTACACCGGTAACTGGACGTTTGACTTGGCTGTCGTGCCGGGCGTCGAGTACCAGCTTCAGCTCATTCTCCAGGAAAGCTTTTTCCCTTACCAAGGAGAACCAGGGCGCAATTTCGACATCTCGGTGGAGACCGCATCGCCTTCGACGTTGAGTCTTGCCATCGACGAACTGGTTCTGGGGCAGGAAACGAACGGAGCGAATTCGGATGGAGCTGACGCCGGACTGGTTTACACCTACACCTTCACTGCCACCGATAGTTCCTTCCAGGTGGCGTTGGACGACTCCCCGAACGGCGCTGACGGAAACGCGGTCCTCGCCGCCGTGACTCTGGAACAACTGTCGTCCGGCAGGACCCCGCCCGCCCTCGGCTCGCTAACCCCATTTACCGGCGGCGACGCTGACGAGGGTCTCGACCTGAGCGGCGACATCATTTACGCCTTCAACCTGGGCGGAACAGCGCAGACCATTCAGGGCGTCGACTTTGTCGCCGCGAGCGTGGGGGCGCCGCCTGCAGGCATAGCCCCCGCTGAGGGCACCCTGGAATTTGACTATTCGACCGCAAATCCGGATGGCGCCAACGGCTCGGACTACGGTGCTTCTGCCGACGACGACGCCCTGGAGAGCGTGGTGAATTCCGTTTGGTACACCGGTAACTGGACGTTTGACTTGGCTGTCGTGCCGGGCGTCGAGTACCAGCTTCAGCTCATTCTCCAGGAAAGCTTTTT
>DUCD01000075.1:34436-37384 GCA_012959985.1 Verrucomicrobiales bacterium
AAGGAGAACCAGGGCGGAATTTCGACATCTCGGTGGAGACCGCATCGCCTTCGACGTTGAGTCTTGCCATCGACGACCTGGTTCTGGGGCAGGAAACGAACGGGGCGAATTCGGATGGACCTGACGCCGGACTTGTTTACACCTATACCTTCACGGCCACGGACGATTCGTTCCAAGTGGCGCTGGATGACTCCCCGAACGGCGATGATGGAAATGCGGTCCTTGCAGCCGTGACTCTGGAACAACTGGGGGGCGACACAACCCCGCCTGACACGACCCCGTCCACCATCGGCTCGCTCACCCCATTCACCGGCGGCGACGCAGGCGAGGGTCTCGACCTGAGCGGCAACATCATCTACGCATTTAACCTGGGCGGATCGATCGGAACGCAGACCGTTCAGGGCGTCGACTTTGTCGACGCGAGCGTGGGGGCACCGCCTGCCGGCATAGTCCCCGCTGAGGGCACCCTGGAATTCGACTATTTTGGCCTAAATGATGGGAACGCCGCGGACTACGGGACCTCAGCCGACGACGACGCGCTGGAGGCCTTGACTACAGTCATTTGGTACAACTCGAACTGGACGTTTGATCTGGCCACCGTGCCGGGCACGCAGTACCAGCTTCAGCTCATCTTGCAGGAAGGCTGGATCAGTGGGCAGGGAACGACGATCCGCAATTTCGACGTCTCCGTGGAGACCGCATCGCCCTCTACACTGAGCCTGGGTGTCGACGATCTGGTCCTGGGAATAGAGACGAACGGCGCTTTCCAGGACGGAGCTGACTTTGGGCTTGTCTACACCTACATATTCACCGCCGCTGATCATTCCTTTCAAGTGGCGCTGGACGAGGCTTTGGCCGGCAGCCTGGCTGTCCTCGCTGCCGTGACTCTGGAAGAACTGGGGGCCGACACGACCCCACCGAGCATCACCGCCCTGGATCCAGTCGACGACGCCACCGGTGTGCCGGCCATTTCGGACCTGTTGGTGACCTTCGACGAGGTCGTCGTCTTCGGCACCGGGAACATTACCATCAAGGAGAGCGTGGGTGACGTGGTGGTGGAAGCCTTCGACGTGACGACCTCGCCCAACCTCCAATTGAGCGGTACGAGTGTCACGATTGACCCCAGCGCCAATTTGGCGGGGACCACCGGTTACTATGTGCAGATCGACCCCGATGCCATTGACGATAATGCTGGCAACAGCTTCGTAGGGATCACCGACACCACCACGTGGAGCTTCACGACCGCCGCGGTCGATGTGACTGGGCCCGCCGTCGACACCGTGGACAGCCCAGCCAACGGCGCCACCGAGGTGTCGCTCGTCGGGAGCCTCGCCCTCACCTTCGATGAGGAGGTTCGGAAGGGTGCCGGCAATATCGTCATCCGGCGGACCGACGACGACACGGTGGTGGACACCATCGACGTGACCACAGCCGCCGTCACCGTCAGCGGAGCGCAAATCACGTTCGTGCCCAATGTCGTCCTTCCCCCCCTGACCAGCCTGTATGTCGAGATCGACTCCGGCGCCTTCCTAGACCTCGCCGGCAACAGCTTCGCGGGCATCAGCGGCTCTGGAACATGGAACTTCACCACCGACGACACACCGTCCTCCCTCGGATCGCTAACCCCATTCACCGGCGGCGACGCTGGTGAGGGACTCGACCTAAGCGGGAACTTCGTCTACGCCTTCAACCTGGGCGGGGCAGCCCAGATCGTTCAGGGCGTCACCTTTGTCGACGCGAGCGTGGGGGGGCCGCCTGCAGGCATCTTCCCCGCCGACGGCACCCTGGATTTCGACTATTCGACCGCAAATCCGGATGGCGCCAACGGTGCGGACTACGGGGATTCTGCCAACGACGACGCCTTGGAAATCGTGGTGAATCACGTTTGGTACAACAACAGCTGGACGTTTGATTTGGCCGTCGTGCCGGGCGCCCAGTACCAGCTTCAGCTCATTCTCCAGGAAAGCTATTTTCCTTTCCAGGGAGAACTGGTGCGTAATTTCGACATCTCGGTGGAGACCGCATCGCCAGCGACGTTGAGTCTTGCCATCGACGACCTGGTTCTGGGGCAGGACTTGTTTACACCTATACCTTCACGGCCACGGACGATTCGTTCCAAGTGGCGCTGGATGACTCCCCGAACGGCGCTGACGGAAACGCAGTCCTCGCTGCCGTGACCCTGGAACAACTAACAGCTGCGATCCCCTTAGCGCTGAACGTCATCGGAGACGGCGCGAACCTTGACTTCGAGTGGGACAGCCTGAGCGGCATGCAGTATGACCTGGTGACATCCACCGACCTCACCACGCCAGTCAACACCTGGCCGGTCTACGACGACGGAGCGATGACCTACGAGGATATCCCCGCCACCGGGACGACCACCATGCTGGCCGGGGTGCCGATAGTCGACCCAATCCGCTTCTTTGCGCTGATCGAGGAGCCGGTCCCGCCGCTGTTCTCGGAAGATTTCGAAGGGGGAATCGGCGATTTTACGATCGCTGATCATTCCGCGGGCGGTGCCGGCACGGACTGGGCTCAGGGCGATCCGATGTCGGGCCCCAACATTGGCGGTTCTGTGGATAGCGGCAACGGCCGCTCGACAAACTGCGTTGGCACGGACATCGGCAACCCCGGCTTCTACACCGCCGAAACCGACACCTGTTTGCGCTCGGGGGTCATCGACCTGACCGGGGTGACCGGCGCGACGCTGAGCTTTGCGGAGGCGCTCGACTTCGAGAGGGGGGATACCGCGGTAGTCAATATCATCGACGATACCGACAACAACCCCGCCACGAACATCATTGCCTCCGGGATCTACGTAGCCACGGATGGTTCGGAAAGTGGCGCTCCCTGGACCACCGTGGCTCCCATCGCGATCCCCGCAGAGGCTCTCGGGCAAGCCGTCCGCATCGAGTGGCGCTTCATTCGGACGGGCTTCTTCAGCGGCG
>DUCD01000076.1:0-2112 GCA_012959985.1 Verrucomicrobiales bacterium
GATTTCCAAAATCCATCCCATGTCGACCCAGATTCGTGAGGCCGCCCATGCGTCGGTATCCGCAAAAATAGCCGACCATCCCCGGCACTTTCGTTTTGCCGATCATCTCGTTTTCATGGTAGAGGATCCGCATGAATGCAAAGGCGTCTACATTTTGAGGTAGACCGCTGTCGTCCTCACGACCCATAGCGACGCTACCTTCCCAATCGTGTTTAGGCAGACCCTTGGACCATTTAGATTTAACGTCGATTGCAATTCCTTGGACATCTAAATCGAAGTGAGCATTCGGCTCGTGCTTGATTTTTAGCGGACCACCACCGTAGCCGTGTTCGCCGTATACGGAATCTTGGAGCATCTGCTTGAAAGCCAGTTCTCCTAAACAGCCAAGCAGGTCACCCCCGCCCTCCAGAATGGAACCTCTGCGTCCCTTGCCGTCGCCCATGGCGTCGGCCAGACGTTGAGCCTCCTGCTTCATCCGAGCATCCAAAAGGATGTTCGCCGCAGGTGCCCACAGTGCCATTAGAAGTCGTTGATCGATTTCACGATAATCGGAGTTCCTTCACCCACCCACGCACTAAACGTGTTGAAGCATAGGAAATCATATGCTTCCTCAAAGTCCCAGCCCTCAGTCCAGACGAGATGTTCAACCATCTTTTCTTCGTCATAGACGAGGACCGGGTCTTTTGAGTATTGACAGCCAATACCGATAATGGCTTCGTCAAAGGTCGGATCCACAAAACGCAACGCTTTGGGATTCAACTCTTGGAGGTGGTCCAACATCCAATCAAGTTGTGTTTTGAGATCCTTTGTTTCCGGCATTAGACCAAATCAAGAATCAGGTCTGCCGCCCTTGTCTTCATGTTGTACGACTTGTTGCCGATTTGCATGGACGCTTTGGCGTTCCGGTCGGCATCATCAAACCAATGATGGTCGTAGTATTCGCCTACTGCGTTGAACAGGCTCCAACCGTTGTAGCCAAACCCAGCCGCGTTCTTGCTACTGCTGTACAGGCTACGAACCGTCATCAACGTGCGGTCACGGTTCTCAATCTTGCGGTCAGTATCTGCGTCCCTGTCGGGCCACAGATTATTCAACACCTTGTCAATCTTGTGGCTACCGGCAGGAATCGGCACTGCGAGCAGACGCTCTGCGGTCTCCTTGAACGACTTCGCCCAATTGGATGAAATCTGGAGAACCTGATTCGCCTCTTCCAATGCCTTGTCATAGTTGGCTGTGTGTCGCGCAGTCACGATGGACTTTGCCACGCTTTGACCGAACCTGACCGTGTTCTTGCACACTGCCCGGATATCGGTGTTCGCATATGTGATCGGCGTGGTCCCGTCGTGGCTCGTATGAACAACGAGGTATCGACCGATTTCATCGCCAACCCCCTGCGGGTCGATGATCAAAGTACCAAGATCGATGGTCGCAAAGAATTCCCGACCATCCTTAAGTACACCGCAGGTGTCCATGACCGCATCACCTTTCGATGCGCCACAGACGTTCAATGCCTTTTCCAGCACAGTTTCGTTCTGAACGATCCGGTACCGATCCTTAACGACTTCAAACGGAGTTACGCTGTCGTCGTCGTTCAGGCGGGCTGTAATGTACCGGTCTTCCATTTCCAACGTCTGACCGTTCGGAGTCACATAATGCACGGGCAGTGATATGACCTCGTAATCAGCCTTCGCCAACGGCAGAATTACTTCTGCCGTCTGATGACCGGCAACTGGTGTGCCTAGCCGGTGCCACGGGGCACCGCCTTCTTTGCGCCAGACAAAACTGGCCTCTCCTGCTTCACTCATTTCCAATTCGTGTGACATATTTTTACCCTCCTCTGGGCTCTTGAGATAATACTATCGGGTTTTTGATCGTTTCACCACCCCGTTGGAAAAATAATCTGTTGGTGTACATTGTGGTGATGGACAGGAAAATCCTACTCAACGATGACCAGATAATCCTAGAGAGTCCTTACGACGCGGCCGAGGTGGCTGACGTTAAGCAAATCGCTGGCGCCAAATGGGACCGGCTTGGGAAAGTTTGGCGAATCCCGGTGTCCAGTCTGAAGCAAGTCAAAATCTACGCGGTGCAACACGATTACTGGCTTGACCC
>DUCD01000076.1:2146-5214 GCA_012959985.1 Verrucomicrobiales bacterium
AGATCTACCCGACCACCCTTTTGAAAAACAGGGCATCCAACTGAGTGGCGAAAGTCTGATTATCAGATTCGCTTATGACTCCGTAAGAGTTGCTGCGATTCGGCTGGTCCCCGGTGCTCGTTGGGATACCAAGAAGAAAGTGTGGATCGCTCCCGTGTCGGGTATCTCTGAAGCAATTGAGTTCGCTAGAAATTTCAAACTGCATATTCCCGAAGAACTTCAGGAGATGCAAGTGAAGATTCAAGAACGACAGGCCGTAGGCATCGCCGCTTCCCGAGCCACGGCTTCAGATATTCAGATCCCCGACCTGAAGGGTGAACTGCTTCCTTATCAGGCCGCCGGGGTTGAGTACATGGTTAAGCACAAGAAGGTGTTCTGCGCTGACGAAATGGGTTTAGGAAAAACGCTAGAGGCACTGGCTTCTGTCCAATACGAAAATGCCTACCCGTGCCTAGTCGTCTGTCCACCCAACTTGGCGTTGAACTGGGCTACGGAGATAGAGAAGTTTTTCCCAACCAGAACGTGGCGACGAGTAATCAATCGAAGCGAGTTTCCCGAGGAAGATGCCGACTTCACTATCATCGGTTATTCCAACATCGATTTTCACCCGGAAACTCTTAAGGGTTACAGGTCTTACATATTCGATGAAAGTCACTATCTCAAAAACCCCAAAGCGAAGAGAACGAAACGTGCCCAAAAACTTGCCAAAACGGTACCAAGTGATGGATTGGTTTTATGCCTCACTGGAACGCCTATTACAAATCGTCCAGCAGAGTACGGACCCCAACTGGAAATCATCGGACGACTCAAAGAGTTCGGTGGCCTCTGGGCGTTCTACAAGAGATACTGCGGAGCCTTCCAAGACCGATTCAAACAGTGGCACATCGATGGAGCCACGAACCTAGATGAACTGAACGACCGCTTGCGAGCGTCGTGTTACATCAGGCGCACCAAGCCTCAAGTTCTGAAAGATCTTCCACCAATCCGTCATTCCGAATGGATGATTGACCCAGATCCTAAGTACAAGAAAGAATATGAATCAGCCAGAGATGACATAGCCCAGTACGTCGCTGATAGGGCGGCAGAACTGGCAGAGGAGATGGGTAAAAATCCACACAGTGCCGCCGTCCGGGCAAGGTTGGGAGCGGAAGCCCACGAATTTCTGATCAAGTGGTCCGTTTTGAAAAGAATCGCAGCCAAGATGAAACTGAAGGCTGTTGACGAATGGATTGAAAGTCGAATCAACGAGGGCCGCAAGGTGGTTGTCGCTGCCCACCATCGCGAGATCGTTAATCTGTTAGCCGATCAATACGGTGGTTTGAAAATCCAAGGTGGAATGACGCCGGACGAGGTCGAGGAGGCCAAAAAGCGCTTCATGGAGGGCTCTGTTGCAGAGTTCCCAGTGATTGTGCTCTCAATCCAAGCAGCAAAAAGTGGCCATACTCTAACCATCGCTCAAGACATGATTTTTGTTGAGCATCCTTGGACCCCTGCCGATGTGGACCAAGTGTCTGCGCGAATCCATCGCATAGGAACTACGGGGGCTGTACAGATTACCCACGCTTTGGCTGCTGGAACGATTGACGAAGAGATTTTTAATTTGATTAATTCAAAGCGTGTAATAGTTGATGCTGCAACGGAGGGTATTGTTTCAGATGAAGAAACCATCAGTGCGGCAAGTTTGATGAAAGGGTTTCTTTCGGAATAGCATCTTCCTAGTAGTATTCGGTGAAGCCCTTCGGGGGTCCTCGGTCCAGCAAGGGGGTGATCTGATTCGCAGATAGAAGCGGGTTGGAAATCCCCAGCCCGCCTCTATCTGCCTATTCCAATGAACTTCACTTTTTTTTGAGGCTGTGATCCTAGACGACCGTGGTTCACGGTCTAATTCTCCTATAGCGGGTCGGATTTTCCTACGCCATTACCCCAGTAATCCCAACCCGGTACTTCGGTCCGAGCAAATAATTCGATTTTCTTCTGTGTGGGAAACATCTGTTCGATCCGCCGCCGCACTTCCTCCGGCTTGGCGCTGTGAGCACCCCGGGGGCTACTCACGAATTGGCGGACATTCCGAGCACCGCGTGGTTTCGGGATGCGCCCACGTTTTCCAACAAGACATAGTTCCACTTGACTCATCGTGTAATAGCCGGGGTTCACTTTGTGCTTGTCCCACACAAAAGCAACTGTGGCCCACTTAAAACCCCACGCTTCCATCAGGCGCAAGGCTTCTGGCAGGTGGGGGTTACTGGACCACATGAACAACAAAGATTGAGCGAGATCAGAAATCCCGGGCACATCCATAGATGCCAGTTCTTGCCCGCTCATGGTGGGATAGTGCTTTACCGCACCACCAGTGGTGTCGTTACCGCTACCGGCATGTTGCAGTTGTCCCCGGTAGTCCCACGGGGGGTCGGCGTAAATGATCTGATAACGAGTCACTTGTCGGGCGTGGGTGGACGTTCAATGCGGAAATCCTCGCTGGAAGAGGATTCGATCGGAATCCACGCTTGGTTGTAATTGTGTTGCTTGATTTTTCTTTTCTTCAGCAGCGAGCCATCTTCCAGAATGTCGAACTCATCTTCCGACATGTTGAGGGCGTTCATAATGTCGCGATCTTTCATGACTTTGAGAAGGGTTCTGATCGCACGGCTCAAACGGTAGGGAACAACTTGTCCACGACACCTGTTTATCTGAACATGCAACAGAATGGCTTCCCCCAGACTGCATTGAAGTCGCGTAACTGGAACCTCTTTAAAGCCCATGTCGTGGGCCACAGCCCATCGGGCGTACCCGTCGATAATGGTTCCATCATCCATAGCGATGATCGGCTGGAGGATTCCAAAGGTCTTGATGGATTGCATGAGGCCCAAATAGTCGGGCTTCAGAATATAGGTCGTCCGCCAGTCAGGTACCTTGAGATTTTGTGGTTTGAGAAGTTCACTCATAGGAGATCATCTATCTTGTCCAAATCGTCAGCATCTGCAATGGCCGCCATACGCATTCGATGTGCCTTGGTTTTCGGTCCCACGGGAGATGGAGCCGTATGTCGAAATTCGTTGAGGAGTAGCGTT
>DUCD01000076.1:5233-6443 GCA_012959985.1 Verrucomicrobiales bacterium
AGGGATCGTGCTTGCGCTTCTTTCTGAACTCCGCCGCGAATTTCATGGCATGCTTGTGTTTGCCCGGGGACAGCATGTTGTCGTTGATGCAGCGGCGCACACCATCCCAGCGGTCTGTCGAATAGGAAGAAATCAAACTTTCAATATTAAAATCACCCCACAGCCGTCGCTGTGCATCGATCTGAGGAAATGCTGCATAGAGGGCGTCGTAGAATTCCGGCTCGGTCGTTACCACATCGTTGAGTCTGCGGGCTGCCACGGAATGTAGTGGGATACCTACCCGGGTGTTGGCTCCCGAAATGGCGGCATAGTCGTAGTAATCACAATATGGAAAATCGTTGTCCTCTGCGACATATTTGAAAACATCATCGGTGGTCCAGTCGTAGATGGGTTTTACCAGCCTCAACGGAATTGCTTTGCTCAGTCGATATGGACGGTTGATTTAGTTTTCGTGGAGTTTTTGAACCACCGAACGGTATCGGATCATGGATTCGTTGGCTCTGATCCCAGTCAGAAACGCAACCCGACCATTTTTTCCTTGCATCGTGTAGTAATCGACGGGTTGAGGCATGACCTTGCTGTTATCTAATCCAAAATGCTGAGCGGTAATAGCCCCTTCTGGCATCTTCCTAATAAGACGACCTTCTTCTTCACGCTGCTTCGACCAGAGCAAAACGTATTCTCGGCGTCCTAGGACCCACACCTCTTGTCCATAGGGAAGGGCGTACCATTCCATATCAACCCAGTCCAAATCTCTAACCCATTCCAGATAACGGACTACGGCTGGGGAAACCATTTCTTCGTCTCGGAAGATGACTTTCACGGGTCCGAGATTTCGTTCATCGTGAAGTTCTTTGGCCAAAAGCAGAACGGCGGAAGAATCTTTGCCGCCGCTGAATTGAACACAAACGGTATCAAAAATGTCGTAAACGTGTCTGATGCGTTCGCGCGCGGCAGCCACCACGGATGTATCTAGAAAGAAACGTTTCCGAGGCATGGCAATTAGTCTAGGGCATAACGAGGGACAGGGTCACGAGCCGAAGGAGGAAAGCGCACGACCCGATCCCCCGCTATGCACAGACCGATGCTTCGGCCTAAATAGAGTAACACGCTTGATTTTACAGCAACGACAGTTATTCGGATTTAGTAACAACGGAGCCGGGCATCTTGCCACCAAGAACTGCGTCTTTAACCAACTCTACCAACTCCG
>DUCD01000077.1:0-1647 GCA_012959985.1 Verrucomicrobiales bacterium
AAATCATTTTACGCGACATCTCCAGGCATCTGGCCCAAAGTCCCGGATACACGCCGCGATAGCGGCTTCGTTCAACACTTGTTTGCGCAAGCACCTCATTTGTCGCGTGTGATCACCTGAATGATGAACATCTGACGAGTTCTGTTTTTGGCGATGCCGGGCACGAGAATAGCGTTGTTTGTCCGGTTCCAGCGAGGAGCAGGGTCGATGCGGATGTCGCCGCTATAGGATCCTTTGTCGATACCTTCGCTGCGGGAAAATCCGCCGTCGCTGCGGCGATAGACAGAATAATAGTTTTTCGTGGAGTCCTTGTAGCCATTCACAAACCAATTCCCGTCAGGAGAAAGAGAGATGTCTCCTTCGGGCTTAGGGAACATACTTGGTTCTCCCAGAGTCCCGACTATTTTCTGTGTGTCCACATCGTAGAGGATTTGTCGGTCCCTACTGTTTTTGTGCTTTTCGATACCGATCAACAGGCTGCCTTCGGCCCATTCAGGATGTCCGCCGATATGCTTTTTGTGCAAGGTCAATCCGGTTCCGTCAACCCTGATTGAGCACGGCACATTGTTCTTGTCTCCTTTCAAGTCACCCCACCCTGACCGGGCAAAGAAATAGATTCGATTTGCGTCGCGATTCCACAGTGTGTGGTTGATGAAGAGTCCGGTGTGTTTCATCATCGGATTGCGTTCCTTCAATTTTTTTTCAAGTTGATTGTAGGAGACCAGCAATCGTTTCTTACCCGTTTTGATGTCCACGATGAACATACCGTCGTTTTCGGGGGCGATTTCATTCTTTGACCAGTCGAGCGCTTTGGGATAGCCGGTCACCAATCGCAACCTTGCCAGGCGGCCGTAATTCAAGCCAAGAAAAGCGGAACCGTCGGCGGCCACACCGCCATTGCCGATGTGGGCGTCCTTGTAGCGGTATTCTCGCACTCGTTTCTTCTTTTCAATGTCGTAGAGGACAGTGAATACTTCCCCGGACTTTACATCACGATCGTTGAAGAAGAACTGTGTTTCTGGAGCCAATGGATTCCAATAAAACATGGTTCCTTGTTGCGGATTCCACGCGTGTGTTTTTTCGATTCTGAGAATCTTGTTGTGATCCTGAGTGTCGATGAGGATAACGATGGCATCCTCCTCGGGTTTGGGCATCCGGTCGATTCTGTCGATTTCCATACCCAGGATGTATCTTCCGCTGGAATTCCATGGAATGGTCCGACATTGGCCTATATAGCCGAAGAAATGGTGCTTGTCGCCCGTGGTGAGCTGCTTGATCTTCAAGTCAAATGGTGCAAGTTCTTTTGCCTGCCCCATAAGCGAAAGCGTCAGGAATAACAAGCAGGCGAGAATAGTGGAACAGCGGGCGGATTCTGATGTTTGATTTTTGAACATTTTGCTTGGGTGATTCAATGAGTGACGTTTTTTGAATTTTGAGAAGCTAGGTATATTAGTCAAGAAGTTATGCTTGTTTGCAGGGCTCGATTTTCGAAAACCACGAAAATGGAAATGTTAGGAAACTTCATCATTTTGATCATAGGTTTTCATTACAAGCACATTTGAGGACCCACACCCCAAACACTCAATAAAGATCCACGCCCAGAGGGCGTGGTTTTGAAAGCCCCCTGGAAGGGGGAGTATAACGCTG
>DUCD01000077.1:1711-1986 GCA_012959985.1 Verrucomicrobiales bacterium
CAGATTGCTTGTGACATTTTTTGAGTCTGCTCATGCTTGCATCCTTTCGCTTGTTGTGGGGACAACACTGCGAAGGATGCCTTGAGCGGATTCTTACGGCATAGCCTTTTTTTCTAACCCCGCCCATAGGACGGGGCATTTAAGATTCAGTAAAATTTTTCTATGGAGGCGTAGAGAAGATCGGGCCACTGGGCATTTTTCTTGAATCAACACCGCAGAACATTCATTCTCGTAAGATGCTTGCAATGCAAACACCTATTAGTTAAAATGTTATC
>DUCD01000077.1:2002-6018 GCA_012959985.1 Verrucomicrobiales bacterium
ACCGGCACGAGCTGAGTCCAGGCTTGGTCAGACACACGAATCACTCCGTAACGTTTCCGTGTTGAATAAAACCCTTCCGCATCTGTTCTCGACATTCATTTCGTTGGTTACCTTGACGGTGAACGCACAGTCACAGGTGCTGATTCCTTCGAACGCGCAATGGCAATATCACAAGGGCCGCGTGGAGCCATCGAGGCCGATCAATGCTTGGCGGTTTCGCGGATTTGACGCCGGGGACTGGGTAGTGGGCGTGGCGCCATTTCGTTATGGCGATGGCAAGGGAGGAACGGTGCTGAACGACATGCAAAACAACTATTCGACGGTCTATATTCGGAAAGAGTTTACAGTGACGAATGTCGAAGATATTGGCGATCCGGATTTGTTCGTCGACTATGATGACGGGTTTATCATGTGGATTAATGGCGTTGAGGTGGCACAAACAAATGAAACCTCCGAACCGCGTTTCAACTCCTTCTCTTCCGACAATCACGAGTCAGGAGATATAGAAATCTTTGAGCTGCCCGATCCGAGATCTTACTTGGTTTCGGGAGTGAACATTGTCGCCGTGCAGATTTTCAACATAAGCCTTGAGAGTTCGGACTTCATGATGAATCCCACGATTCGCTACTCGACGCCCGATCACATTCCTCCGACGATTGTTGAGGTGCGGCCATCGGAAGGCGTACTGAAAGAACTCAGCGAGATCACCGTTGTTTTCAGCGAAGCGGTGAGTGGTCTTCAGGCCGAAGATTTAATGTTAAACGGGGTGTCTGCGATTTCAGTAACTGGGAAGGAAACTCAGTTCACTTTTCAGGTCAAACCACCCGAACCGGGCGAGATCGTCGTTCGTATCGCTTCTGACGCTTCGTGGGCGGATACTTCACGCCCAGCCAATATGCTTGATCGGACGGGACTTGGATCATCGTGGCGCTATAACATCGTAGATGAGTTTTCACCGCGCCCCATTCTCATCTTGCCGCAACCACAGGCAAAGGTGCGATCCACTTCAGTCATCGAGGTGTCTTTCAACGAGCTCGTGTCAGGAGTGGACGCTTCGGACCTAATGTTGAATGGGACACCGGCAAAGTCCTTAATCAAGTCGGAATCCGGTGCCTATAAGTTTTTCGTCGGGAACTTGTCGAAAGGACAATACGTGGCCTCCTGGATACCCGATCCTGGCATACAGGATTTGGCCGAAACACCCAACATGTTTCATGGCGGTGAATGGTCTTTCGAGGTTGATCCCGATTTCTCCTATGGCGGAATCCAAATCACTGAACTCAATGCGGCCAATCGCGATGGTCTTCGCACTCTTGAGCAGACTACCGAAGATTGGGTTGAACTGCGTAATTCGGGAAACGATGCCATCGACTTGTCGGGTTGGTCCTTGTCGGACGACCCTGAGAGACCCGGGAAATGGGTATTCTCGGAAACTCGCATCGAAGCGGGAAAACATCTGCTTGTTTTTTGTTCCGGTCTCGACCTCCGATCTGGCCCAGAACTGCATACGAACTTCAAACTATCTGCGTCCGGCGAGTTTCTGGGTCTGTATTCACCCGTCTCTCCGAGGGAGGTGGTCAGCGAGGTTATGGGAGGTTTTCCTGAACAACGAAATGACCATTCTTATGGATTGGGAGTCTACGGGAAGTGGCATTTTCACTCCAAGCCAACGCCTCGAGGCGCAAATGACAGCCCGGGTATGCACGGACTCCTTGCCCCTCCGAGTTTCTCGGAGGGACGTGGAATAAAGAACAATCAGATCACGATCCGACTGGCCTCTCCCGACTCGGAAGCAGAAATCCGCTACACTCTGGACGGCGCCACACCAGACGCATTTTCGAGCACTCTCTACACCAAACCGATCCATTTGAACCGCACCACGATCGTGCGAGCGGCGACCTTTCGAACCGGATACGTTTCGTCCCCAGTTGCCACTCACTCTTACTTCTATCAATTGGATGACGCGTTAAGATCTTTGCCTATCATTTCGTTGTCTACGGACCCATCAAATCTTTTGGGTCCGAAGGGCATCATGGAGACGAATCCACGCAACACCATTCATCACGGCATCGCTTGGGAGCGTCCCGTGTCCGCCGAGATCATCAACCCGGAAACAGGCGAGGACATTCAATTGGATTGTGGGCTTCGTATTCAGGGCGGAGATTATATTCGCTCGGCATACAACCCTTACGGGAGCCCTCCATCAAGCAAGTATTCATTCCGTCTCTATTTTCGTGGCAAATACGGTCAGAGCCGATTGGATTACCCTCTGATACCTGGATCGAAGATTCAGTCGTTTAAACAGATCGTGCTCAGGGCTGGAATGAACGATTCTCATAATCCGTTTGTCGTCGACGAGATCGTGCGGCGATTGTCAAAGAACATGGGACACGTGTCCAGCCGCGGCGGGTATGCCAACTTGTTCATCAACGGGCTCTATCAGGGCTATTACAATCCGACCGAGCGGATAGGCGAGAACTTCCTGGCCGATTGGCATGGGGCAGGAATGGATTGGGATATTATTGCCCAGGGGAGTGAAG
Organism: Verrucomicrobiales bacterium; assembly: GCA_012959985.1. Classification (GTDB taxonomy): domain Bacteria; phylum Verrucomicrobiota; class Verrucomicrobiia; order Limisphaerales; family DUCD01; genus DUCD01. Next base: position 4,543 of record DUCD01000077.1, read on the forward strand.
TACGCGCGGGCGACAGGGATAAATGGAATCAGATGTTGGGCGCGATCCACAATCGAAACATGGCTGACTTCGCGGCTTACCGTCTAGCCGAAGACCATTTGGACATGATTAATTTTGTGGACTACATTCTGTTGAACGAGTTCGTGGGAATGAACGATTGGCCGGACAACAATTGGCGTGCGGCGAGAGAGAGGATTCCGGGAGCGAAGTTCCGGTTCTACGTCTGGGACGGGGAGAGGGCGTTTGGGCATGATGACCGAAGCGCGACTGTGAATGTGTTTCGAAGAGGCTTGAAACGGCGTTGCGAAATATCGAATCTATTCAATTCCCTGAGTCGGAATCCGGAGTTCAGGCTGCTTTTTCAAGATCGAGTCCAGAAGCACATGTTCAACGGAGGGGCCTTGACGACCTCCCGGGTCATCAAGGAATACCAGTGGCAGCGAGAGACTCTGTCCATGGTGATTTCTCGAATGGAGGCCTTGGATCAAAGGTTTATCATTCCCCGTCGCGATATTGTAATCACTCACTTGAAAACTCAGGGATTCTGGGGATCAACCACCGCCCCCGAGTTTTCCCAATTTGGCGGACGAGTGTCGACTGGCTATAAGCTTAAACTGACGGCGATGTCCGGGCACGTTTACTTCACCACGGACGGATCCGATCCCCGGATCGTAGGATCAGCTCAAATTGCTCCTGCAGCACGACCCGCTTCAGCGGACGGTCTTACAATTGGGAAGACACAGGTTGTAAAGGCACGGACATTAACGGGCAACACATGGAGCGCTTTGACCGAAGCACGGTTCACCGTCAAGTCGATCCAACGGCAGAAATAATATCGCGGAGACATTTCTTCTGACGTTTACAGTAATCAGAAAGGATACAGCTGGATGGGTCAGAATCTGAGAGATAGTTATGTTGTCTAGAAAGCGCTGACCGACACATCCGAGACCGTAACACCCGGACTGATTTTTGAAAACCATGGTCGTGAAGCGTTCTTATTTTCCTGGAAACGGTTTCATCTACATGCGATCAGTCTAATCGTTAGGGTCTCAGTTATTTGACCATCATAGAAACCGTGATTTCGGGATCCGGTTCGAGGGATTAGCTCGCCGGCTATTTTCGCGGTCTGGGCTGTCGTTTTTAAAGTTTCTTACGAGCGTACTTTGTTTCGACCGCCTTCTCTTCTTTTCCGTCTGGCGACACGTTGTAGGCGGCCTGCATTAAAGTTCCGTCGTGGAAAACGGGGTCGAGGTCGGCCAGATTGGCTTCAAATTCGGACCAGGTTGTCGAGGCATTGAGGCGATAGGCGACGGCGGCTTTACGCGCGACCAAATCTTTGCGAGCGATGTATCCACGCCGGACCAATTCAACCAGGGTCGGGGCGATCACTTGCGCCCAGTATCGGCTCTGCATGCCGGCCCACAGCTCGTTGGGCTCGTGAAACCAGTAGGTTGAAGCCCCTGTCATGGCCCCATT
>DUCD01000077.1:6158-6433 GCA_012959985.1 Verrucomicrobiales bacterium
GAGCCATAACCCCATCAGCGCTGAATTGCCGCTTAGCGTGTGGTAGTCCCCTTGGCGGTAGGTGAATATGATCTTATCGGTATGTTTCGTCATCGTCTGATAGAGAGCTCGATATCGGGGGTGACTCATCAGGATGAGCGGGTTGAGCCCATCCAATTCGACGATCAATTTAACGTTGCTCTTGCTGACGATATTGATAATGCCTTCTAACCAGAGTTGCAGGGGATCGACCGACAGAATTGAAAGGTCGCCTGCATCCAGGTGCGCATCGAACT
>DUCD01000078.1:0-3385 GCA_012959985.1 Verrucomicrobiales bacterium
GTGTTTTCATGATTTCTGGTTAAATTAAAGAGGGCATTGGTCGTTTACGATCTAAATTTTTCATATACCGTCCAAGCTCACTTTTTCAGGGGAGGCTCAGACTGTCACGAATGGCACTAAAATTACATTGCGATTCATCTTACGCTCATTCCTTGGATATCAACCCGTTGATGTAGACTTCGAGGTTGGTGTAGTTGGGATCGAGGTCATAATCATTGCGATCAGACCCGCTATTTGAGTTCAGTCCATTCGCTGATTCCCAGACATCGGACATGCCGTCTTTGTCAGAGTCTGTTGGCGCAGGTAATGAATTTAGTGTAGACCATCCACCAATTTCATCCTGAGAGTCTGGAATCTTTCCGGTGCTTGTTTTCACCTCATTTATAATACGATCATCACATGCATCTCTGCTTATAGATGCGACGGCATTCAATAATACCAGATCATAGGCATCACTGGCGCTATGAGTAAGCGGCTTATCAGCACCAATAACCAGCTCACCCGGTAATTCCCATTCTGCTTGGCTTGAATCCATATACTTACCATCACCGCCTAAATGAGTTACAATATAGACGTCGCCTCCTCGGCCACCTCGAGCAAAGAGCCCGTATCCCTCAGCGCCTGAGAAGGCAATGGTTTCGGCATTAGCGATCAAAGTTGACAGCACTAGGCCGACACTTAGCGCCATGAAAGTCACCGAAAATTGGGATATCTGCACTTAGACTTTTTTCCTTTTTTATTACACATTTTGTATTTTTCTAAAACAAGAGGACAATGAGGGGCCTCTGATAAAAACTGAAAAGATCTCAACAATTCAATTCTTCCACTTCCTCTTATGGCTTAATTCACTCCTTTTAATGGCTATTTCATGTTGCTTCTCATTATCTATATTGATGATTTCATAGCGAACAGTTGGGTCTTTGGCAGTCGTATCAAATACCAAGCGACCGAAAGAACACTTTTTGTTATAGCCAAACAGACTTCCCTTTAGGACCGAGTGGGTATGCATATTGGTGAATTTTGAACTTTGAAACTCATAAATAGGATAACCCTTTTTGCGCTCAGTTTTCCAGGCATCTGAACGATGGCGATCCGCAGCGATCACAAAAAATCCATCTATTCTATTATCTGCGACAAAGTCCAATATTTGATCTCTCTCGTCTTTATAACCGTCCCATGTGTCCTTGCTTCCCGGCTTGACGCCCGGTGTGATGGGGACATTCACGCACAAGACTTTAAATGTCGCGGTGGAATGTTTGAGCCCATCCAGCAACCATTGTTTCTGGGTCTCGCCCAGCATCGTATTTTTGTAACGATAATAACGTCCGTCGAGAAAGAAAAAGTCGACATCGGCAATGCTCTGCTTGAAGTAACACCCGGGATTCCCTTGTTGCCCGTAGGCTGGGTTGGCCCAGTTGTTTCTGAAGGTTTCCCATACGGGAATCTTCCATTTCTGATCCGGGGCATTGTTCATCTTGGATCCGTCATTGGTGTAATAATCATGATCATCCCAAATGGCTGAAATCGAAGTCGAGCTGGTAATTTGACGAAATTCAGACCTGCTCTGACGGCGATAATAACAGTACTGCTGCGTTTCCCTGACCTCTGGGGTGTCAATGTAAACGTTATCCCCCAGGAGAAACAATGCCCTGAAGTTGTAGCTGTCGACCGTGGTCCACATCCGTTCATACATCGGTGTGTACCCGGCGCCACCCGCAAAGGCTATTTCAAATTTCGCCGACTTGCCCGCTGCGGGCATGGTCTTGAATTGATAGGTTTGATCTTCCTTTATGCCATCCAGAAACAGTTGGTAGTAATATTCTGTGTCTGCCTTGAGGGCGCTGGTTTTCAAGACAGCAGTGTAATCACGTTCTTTGTTGCTGTTGGCCGTAATGCTGGTGGCATGATCCATAGTCCTGTTTTCGCTGATCAAAATCCTGACCGGAATCTCATGCCAGGTCCGCAACCAGAAATGGACGCGTTGGTCACTTAGTGAACCAAGCATCGGTCCATGGATCAGTTCTTTGCCATGTTCTTTTGCATAGCCCTGGAAAGCCCTGGATTCAGTCAGTGCTTTGGTGATGGGGCGGGGACCAGCCAAAAAACGACCAAAGCTAAGACCATGTTGGACCGCCAGGTTAAGGTTTTCCATGGCTTTATCAATTTCACCAATGCGAGCGTATGCCAGGGTAAGGCCATAATATGCCTCCAAATCATGCGCATGGATCCTCAAAAACTCTTCAAAATACGTAATGACTGCAGCATCTTTGTCATTGCGCATATCGGTAATGCGGTCGCGATTATTCTTTTTATACTGCTTGATTTCCAGGGGAATTGAAGGAATCCCATCCTTGTTTTTCTTGTCTTTTGCCAGTACGGGACTGCCTAATATCATTATTGATAGACCTATGAGTATAAAGATTCTTTTATTCATAATCTAATTGTCATTCCTCAGGTGTTTACGTAAAGACTCAACGTTTAGGGTTGTTGATCGATAGGGTCCATTTTATTAAATATAAGGTTTCTAATCAGACCCGATGCACATCGGGGTAGTGCAGGATCCCAATGTCACCGACTTAGGAAGGAATAAGGTGATCTCCAACCTGCGGGTAAACTACCGCTGATTCACTTTTTCGGCTTTCCTGAAGCGGGGCCTCGCCCGCTTTTCCAGAGAATTACATCGGCAACGTCGTTGAGCGACTTCGGACCTTCAGTGCTCCGTCCAGCATTCACGTCCGCGGCCAGCAAAGCCAGCAAGCGCTCGGCGACTTCCGGTTTCTGCGAATAGAGATTGTTCGTTTCTCCGACATCGCTTTCCATGTCGTAAAGCTGGGCTTCGACCCCCCCCGCCCCTACTTTATTTTCCTTCGGCGAAGACCACCCACCCGATCCACGCGCAAGCAACAGTTTCCACTTGCCGTAACGATAGGCGAAGTGACCCGAAATCGAATGATGAATCACTCCATTGCGAGTCGATACGATACGCTTGCCCCTCATTGCCGGCAGAAAACTAACGCTGTCCTCGCCGCTACCCGCGGGAATCTTCACCCCAAGGATTTCCGCTGTCGTGGCGAGCAAATCCGTCAGGCAAATCAATTGATCGTTTTGCGAGCCCGGCTTCACCTTTCCAGGCCAACGAACGATGAACGGCACGCGATGCCCGCCATCCCAAAGATCCGCTTTCGAACCGCGAAGATGAGCCGAAGGGAAATGGCCTTGCGCCTCCAACTTATCGATACCGGCTGCCTTTGATGTTCCATTGTCGCTCGTGAAGATAACCAGCGTAGTCTCAGTCAGTCCGTGACGTTCAAGCGCCTTCGAAACTTCCACCACCACGTTGTCAGTCTGCATAACGAAATCCGCGTGAGGACCCAATCCGCTCTTG
>DUCD01000078.1:3424-6415 GCA_012959985.1 Verrucomicrobiales bacterium
AGAACCCAGCGGAAGATAGAGAAAAAAGGGTTTCTCTTTGCCGTCCCGGGAATCGATATACTCGACGGCTTCTCGAGTCAGACGCGGCAGCATGTTGATTTCGTCGTCATGCGCGATCACTCGATCGTTCTCGATCACTGCTTTCATGTTCCGAGCATGGTGAAAACCGTGAAAGTAATCAAATCCTCGCGTTAGCGGCCCATCGGGAATTCGCGCCGCGACAGGGGGCGTTTTATACTCTTTTTTAGAATAGACTTCACCGGAACCAGGGTCGAGATATTGGAAATTCAAGTGCCATTTCCCAACAATGGCCGTGTCGTAGCCCTGCCCCTTTAGAAAGCTCGCCACCGTTGGCCGGTCATCGGCGATCAAATTCGGGGCGAATCCCGAAACAACCTTTTTGCAGCCGCGTGCGCCAGCTATAGCGCCCCGTCATAATTCCATATCTCGTTGGCGTGCACACCGCTGAACCACTATGAGCATCGGTGAATATCATACCCCGCGCCGCAAGTCTGTCCGCGCCAGGCGTCGCGATCTTAGAGGTTTTCGGAGCGAGCGCATGGATCTCTCCATAACCTAGATCATCGCACATGATATAGACGATATTCGGTTTTTCAATCTCAGCTGTCAGCGACGTGCCAACAAAGAGAAGCAGTATAAAGAGATAGGATTTCATAACTGAAGATAAACTTAGGTTTCGTTGGTAGATCAGCAACAATGCTTCTGGCAACGCCCTAATCAGACATTTTGTTGATAGGAAATTCAAGGGTCCGATTGCGAGCCTACTCGCGCAATCGCGAACAATTCTCTGGCCAGTCTGAAGGCTCAATTTCGCCGTATCAAGTTATTAATTCCGCCGATTGGTTGGAGCATAGGGCTTTAGCGCCACCGTTGGTTGAGTTCTATGGCTGGCACTCGTGGGTTTCGCATAAATGACCTGTTGTCGCTGTCTAATTGCTGTGATTGAGTGAGTAGCCTGACAGTTTGAGCACGGCAATCGCAAGCCGAAGGATCTCCTTTTGCAAGCCATTGAGTGAAGGTACTGTAGCTTATACCTTGAGCTTCGGTAAATTCACGCTGCCTCATCCCGCTTCTCTGATACTCGCCAATTAATCGAATGATCTCCTCACGCTCAAAGAGCGTTTTCCTGTTCCGTCTTTTAGATTCTCTTTTCACCGCCCCAGTCTACAGAAGTCACTCTCCGACCCACTAGATGGAGTTAGTTAACGGCTTACTTTTGATCACGACCAGCAGCCAGTTCCACGATTCACGGACGGACACCATTTCGTGGCAAACGAATGGGATGAATCCTGTTCAACACTTACCCGCCGGCGAAAACCGGTTTGAAGCCGGCCTCGATCAGGATGCGCTTCACTTCTTCTCGCTTGTTGCCCTGAATTTCGATGCGCCCCTCTTTCACCGTCCCGCCGACGCTGCATGCGCTGCCCCCGACGGCAAACGCCTCGCCACCACCACCGACTGGCCGCACTTCCTCGCCCGCGAATGGCGCAATCATCGCCCAACCGTGGCGAGGAAGTTCCCGGGGCATTTTTGGAGGTAGGATTGTTGTAGAAATTCGAAGTTCAGAACCGACGGTGAGGAACTCTGCCTGAGGCGGGCACCAGATCTAAACAAACCAAATCTTCCCGCAGGACACCCATTGACAAATGAAGCAAATTATTGACTGAACCCAATTATTCTGGGGAAGTCCAACTGGATCGTCGCAGACCGTGGCTGCGGACCAGTTCGCTGATCGTCCCTTCAATGCCGTTGCGGTGGTGCATGTCTTCCCTGAATGTCTCGGAGGTGCGTTCTCGACGACGTGCTTGGATCAAGGTGTGGTGTTCGCTCACCACTTGGGTTCGATGTTTTTGCTCCGTCACTGCGTGGTGACCTTCTGCTTTTCTGAAAACGAACTCCGACTCAAGCCACTCAGCACCGTATAGTAAATCACCCTTACCTTAACCGCCGTCATCAATATGGAAATTGGCGAAGGCGCATGCATCCTTATTCAAAGCGTGGTGCCGGACTATCCCGCAGCCAAAGCAGGGCTCGGCACCGGGGATGAAATGCTTAAAATCGGCGACCGGCCTCTCAAGACCATTACACCTGAGCAACTAACCGCATTCAGCCAACCAGCAAGGCAAATCAATATAAAACGCCCCGGATCCATTACCTTCTATCATACCAAATCCGCCCAAAACAGCCACCTGAAACCTTCGCACGTTATCCTCGTAAATCAGCCAAAATCAACACGTTCAAAATAGTAAGCGACTTTTGGCACCTTACGGGGTGAATTCAATCCATTGCTTCTTCTGATCCTTAAGATCATTGAGCGCCCCCTCCATGACGCAATCCTCAGAGTCGAAGCACGATATTACCGAGTTTAATTTACTACCAAAGCCCAAACCCAGACAACGGACAAACGACAATAAACACTGAAGATCGCACCGCTCTGAGCGATAACGGAGCCTTCATTTTTAGAAAGAACCTAAGAAATCAAGATCGTGAATTTCACTCCTTTGTCCAGGACGTTTTCTACATTGATTTGACTTCCAGACAACCTGAAAATCCGTTCCGCCAAAGGAGGGGCAAGTCCAAAATCGACTCCAGGAACAATGGATTCTCCTACAGATAGTATTTCAAAAAAAAGAGAAAGCACCTTAGGAGGGATCGAATAGCCTGACGTTTCAATAACCAAACGACATTGTCCCCCTGCCAACTCAGTTCGAAGTTCAACTGCTCGACCTTCAACAGTAAACTTAACTGCTGTTTCGATCACAGCTGCAAAGGCCTCGACTAAGAACTTTTTTTCGCCCTCCATCTGAATATTGTCCAGATTAGGAACCGATATCTCCACAGACCTATTGGTCATTAATTCGGTGTTTTTCTCTAATGCTTCTAACAAAATGGGAGCCAGTTGAAGCGGCTTCAGAGTAAGGGAATGCTCAACAGTCTGAATTTCCGTCAACAACAACACTTGTTCAACAA
>DUCD01000079.1:0-19180 GCA_012959985.1 Verrucomicrobiales bacterium
TCTTGAAGCTGGCCGCGGTGAGGCCGGATTTGATATCGTTCTGCTCAGGTCAATCCTAGACCCAATTGCTCAGAAATTTCATCGAAACCCCGTCTTAACTTAGTGCCATTCGGGTCAGCCTTTTTTTCTTCCTCCCCCCTAATCAAATCGGAACCATTGAATTTCCTATCAATCTCCGGCAAACCGGAGTACGCTGAAATCCTGAAACGCCACCAGACCCGTTGCCGGGAGTTGGTGGCGGAAATGGCCAAGTAAAGACCATGAAAACCAATCGAATTGGCACCCTCCTGGCCCTCCTTGTCTGCGCTGGAACAATCGCTTCCAGTGCGGCGGAGAAGAAACCGAACTTCGTCATCATCTACGCCGATGACCTGGGCTACGGAGACTTGGGCTGCTTCGGCAATACCACCATCAAGACGCCCAACATCGACCGCATGGCGGCGGAGGGCATGAAGCTCACCAGCTTCTATGCGCAGACCGTGTGCGGGCCGTCGCGCACGTCGCTGATGACGGGCTGCTACCCGATGCGCGTCGCGACCCACCAAAACTCGGTCGGAAATCACCCGGTGGTGGACTCCACCGAGATCACCGTGGCGGAGGTGCTCAAGGACGTGGGCTACAAGACGATCGCCATCGGCAAATGGAGCCTCGCCCGGCAAACCCAGAAGCGGAGTGCCATCGTGACCCACCTGCTTCCAACTCACCAGGGTTTCGATTCCTTCTTTGGAACCGGTGGCAGCAATGACAGCATCGTCAACCTCATTCGGGGAGAGAAGGTCATCGAGAAGCGGGTCAACATGGGACAACTTTCCCGACGCTACACGGATGAAGCGATCGGTTTCATCAAAGAGAACAATGGGGAGCCCTTCCTCCTCTACCTCGCCCACACAATGGCGCATGTGAAGCTGGCGGTCTCGGATGAGTTCAAGGGCAAATCCACCGGCGGTCTTTACGGGGATGTGATCGAGGAGATGGACTTTCACGTCGGACGCATCCTCAAGACGATCAAGGAGGAAGGGCTCGATGAGAACACCTACGTGATCTTCACCAGTGACAACGGCCCCTGGTACCTGGGGCGGAGTGCCGGACACATCAAGAGATACGGTGAAAACGCCGCGGATCACGGCGGCACCGCCTTCCCCTTGAGAGGCGACAAGACAAATGGATGGGAGGGAGGACTTCGCGTTCCCTGTGTGGTCAGGGCCCCGGGCAGGGTCCCCCCCGGCACTGAGGATGACACCATCGCGGGCCTGATCGACATCCTTCCCACTTTTGCCAGCCTCGCTGGGGGAGAGGTGCCCACCGACCGCGTGATTGATGGAATCGACATCTCATCCATTTGGGCCAAGGACAAATTTATTGACAGCAACAAGTTCGCCAGCCGTCCTTACTTCTACTACATCCGCACCCGGCTCCAGGCCGTGCGCCTCGGAAAATGGAAACTCCATGTCCCCCGCCCCGTCGACCGGGTGTGGGGACATTACAGCCGCGAAGGAGACTACGGCGCCGTCACCGAACCACTGCTCTTCGACTTGGAGGCGGAAATCGGCGAGAAGACCAACGTTGCCGCCAAGCATCCAGAGGTCGTGGCGGAATTGACCCGACTCATTGAGAAAGCCCGCGCAGACATCGGCGACCACGATCGGAAAGGTGCGAACGCCCGCTTCCTGAAGGGCTTTCCCGAACGCCCGGATTTGAATCCCAAATTGCAGAAGCCTAGATCCAAACCGGGCGCCGGGAACAAACCGAAGAAGAACAAATAGCGCCATTCGCATCGCACCAAGATGAAATGGAACAAGCAATGAACAAACCTAGCGCCCCCAGCCACCCAATATACCTGTATTTCTTGATATTGTTGTTCTTGTCTTCGGCCCATACAACTGCCGACGCCATTGATCAAGCGCCTTCAATCGGGCCCAACATTACCTTTCACTTTCGGCCGGAGGGAAATTTTTTTGGAGATCCGATTCCGTATTATCATGACGGCGTTCATCATGTTTACTATCTTGGTAAGCACAAGAAACCCAATGGCAAGTGGGGCGGTCTCGAATGGGCACACCTCGCCTCGCGCGATCTGGTAAACTGGAAGCAATTGCCCGCCGCCATCACACCGGATGAAAACGAACCCTTTATAGCGACCGGAAGTATTGTCGAGAAAGACGGACTCTTCCACGCCTTTTATTGCACAGCGATTAAAAAGGAAAATACTAAAGAAACAGATCGTGCCATTTGCGTTGCGACAAGTCGCGATCTTGTGACCTGGACGAAATCATCTAAGAGCCCACTTATTCTACTTCATAGTGATGTCCCGAAAGATGTTTACGACACCACTCAAGTCTGGCGTGACCCGCATGTCTTCTGGAACCCTGAAACAGATCAGTGGTGGATGGCAGTGGCAGCGATGGAACAAACCCATGGTGAATATGGCCCAGCTGGAGCCGTGGCTTACGCGACCAGTTCGAACCTAAGCAACTGGACAGTGAAACGGGAGCCCATGCTCCTGGACCGCGACAGCAGGGCTGGCGAATGTCCTGACATTTTTCAGTTTGGCAATGGTTGGGCGATGATCATGTATGCGCATACCAGTTGGATTCGCCTCGCTGATTCCCCGCTAGGCCCGTGGCGGCGCCCCAAGAACGATTCCCCCAATGGAATTCATTTCAATGCCGGCAAAACCGACTACGACGGCAAACGCACCATTTGGCAGGCTTACCTTGAAACCCTTAAGAGCGATTACGACGGCCACAGTTATGGCGGCGTCATGGCATTGCCTCGCGAACTCTATCTCGATGAAACAGGACATCCGGCGGTTCGACTGGTTCCGGAAATAGTGAAAGCCTGCAACAAGGATGCTACCTCTGGTTTAGGCAGCAAGGCCTTTACTTCTCTTTTGAAGAGTCCAGTTCGCGCAAATGCCAAGTCAATCACATTGGAACCGAAGGTTGGCCATCATGCTTTGGCGCATTGGAAAGAGGCTCCAAAAGACTTTTTCCTTTCTGCCGATGTCACCGTGGCCGAAGGAAGCCTGTTTACCCTCTATTTTCGCTCCGATGAAAAGATCGAGGACTCCTACATTCTGAGAATCGATCCCGTTAATTCGGAAGTGAGTTTTCGGCATTGGGTGAAATGGAACAGGAACTCTCCGATGGATGCCCGATCATTGGAGATTCCAACCGATCGCTCATTCAAACTTCATGTCATGGTGCACGGCGACGTTTTCGAAGCGTTCATCGATGATCGAATCGCCATCAGCAGCCGCATGCAAATCGCCAAAGGCTCACTAGCCATTTCCGCGCGCGATGGGACGATAGAACTCAAGCATCTAAAGATCACCCATTGGGCAGACTGAGCAAATTAATGAAGTCTGAAATCGTAATCCCAATACGTCACGCCGGCTGTCACGCCAGTTCCTGGTCTCTTCGTGAAGCTGAGTTTCCTATCATGCATTCATTGAGCCCCGCTAACCAATGGAGGATGAAAACATGAGGCTGGGTATGATTAGGGTGTTCGCTGGCTACGCCATCATCCTCTATGCCCTTTTCCTAATGGGACGTCCCCCCCCGAATCAAATCGGAACAATTGAGTTTCCTATCAACAAATGAACCCAAGATCGATCATCGCACCCTTGCTGGCGTTTTTGGCATGCGTTCTTGGAGCAAACGCGGCCGCTCCAACTGTCGAAAGTGCGACGCAGCCGAACATCGTCCTGTTCTTCATCGATGACATGGGATGGAGGGATTGGTCAGGCGGCGGCAGCGATTACTTCGAGACGCCGAAGCGATGAAGAAGTCCGCTTACCGCACGGCGATGTATGGCAAATGGCATGTCAGTGGTTTTGACAAGCAGGGCTCGGGCAATCGGGGCGGCGTCAGTCCCGCCATGCAGGGATTTGACGATGTCGACGAACACCCGGCCGGCACCTTGAGACGCCTGTTCGCCAAGGATCGGGAGGATCCAAAGCAGATGTTTTCCTACACGCGGCGGGCGATGAAGTTTGCCCAGCGCTGCGTGTCCGAAGACAATGCCTTCCTGATCTACTTGGCCCATCACGCCGTGCACGCGGTCAATCAATCCCGACCGGCCACCCTGAAAAAGTACAAGGCGAAAGAGCCGGGTAAATTTCACAAGTCGGTCAGCACCGGCTACGGTACGATGATGGCGGACCTGGACGCCATCATCGGCCTGATGCTGGATCAGCTCAAGGAACTGGGCGTGGACAAGGACACGGTGGTGATCTTCCTGTCGGACAACGGCGGGACTCCGGGACATGCGCCGCAAACTCCGCTGCGTTCCTGGAAGGGCAGTTACTACGAAGGCGGAATCCGCGTGCCGTTCCTGGTGCGTTGGCCGGATAAAATCAAACCGTCGGTCAACAACGTGCCGGTGATGGCCATCGACCTGTACCCCACCATGCTGGAACTGGCGGGCGTGGAGGATATCTCGGCGCACCTGGATGGTTACGAAATCGATGGCGAAAGCCTGGTGCCCGCATTGCTGGGTGAGGGAGGTCTCGGGGAGAGGGCTTTGTTCTGGCATTTTCCGGCCTACTTGAGCGGGAATCCGAAATACACTGGAACGCGGAGATATCCCGCATACCGGCAACAACCGGTCAGCGTCATTCGGCGTGGCGATTGGAAACTGCTAATGTACCTTGAGGAGTGGAGTCTCGATGGTGGACGGGAATCCATCGCAACCAACAACTGCCTAGAACTATACAACCTCCGACCCGACGTGAGCAAGAGCAAGAACCTCGCACTTGTGGAAACGGAGGTTCGCGACCAGTTGCTGAATGAACTGCTGGCCTGGCAGAAGGCGATCGGCGCACCGATTCCTAAGAAGGCCCGATGATGAATCGAGAGAATGGATTCGATTTTCAGCCGAGTATGCGGGATCATTGAAAAGAGAATTAGACACTATGAAAATTATCAGAACGCTTTTTGTCACGGCAAGCTTGCTCGCTGTAATGTGTTGTCAGAACTCGGCAACGGCAAAGGGCCCTGTGACAACCAGTGGTTCACGGCCAAATATCATCTACCTGATGCTCGATGAATGGGGCTACTACGAGATGTCCGGGCTCGGCCATGAAAAGATCAGTACGCCGACCTTTGACCGGGTGATGGAAGAAGGCATGCGCTTCACCCAATGCCTGGCCGGTGGTCCGGTCTGCGGCCCAACCCGTGCCGTGTTGATGACCGGCAAGCACCTCGGCCACACATCCATGCGCAGTAACGGCGGCGCCACTCCCATCCGCGCTGACGATGTCACCATCGCGGAACTGCTCAAGAAGACCGGCTACGCGACCGGAGGCTTCGGCAAATGGGGGATCGGCGGGCGTGGCACATCGGGTGTTCCAGAAAAGCACGGCTTCGACATCTTCTACGGCTACTACGACCAGGTGCACGCACATACCTACTACCCACCCTATCTGATCCGCAACAGCGAGGAAGTCATTCTGCCTGGCAATGGCCACAGTTTCTATGAGGGGAAACACTATGCCCAGGACCTAATCTTCGCTGAGGCCGTAAAGTTCATCAAGAGCAACGCCGACAAGCCGTTTTTCTGCTATCTTCCGTGGACCCCGCCGCACGGGCTCTGGGGAATACCGGAAGACGACCCGGCCTGGCTCGAGTTCAAAGACAAGGATGCCAGCTGGGACTTTGGCCAGCAGACGACGCGCGATGCGCGCGTTTATGCCGCCATGCTGAAGATGTGCGACCGCCAGCTCGGCGACATCATGAAGCTGCTCAAGACGCTCAAGATCGATGACAACACGATTATCTTCCTGTGTGGCGATAACGGCGGTCAGGCGTATTTCCAGAAGCCCGATGGCTTCTTCGGACCGAATGTAGACCCCAAAACAGGCAAGCGCGTCTTCCGCGGCGGCAAGGGACAACTCTACGAGGGCGGCCTGCGCATTCCGTTCATGGTCCGCTGGCCGGGCAAGATCAAGGCCGGCACGACCACCGACCACCTCTGTTACTTTCCCGATATCATGCCGACCGTAGCTGAGCTTGCCGGCCTGCCCAAACCGCACGACACCGACGGCATCACGCTGACACCTACATTGCTCGGCAAGGGCCAGCAGCAACAGCACGACTATCTCTACTGGGAAGCGAGGAACTGGCAGTCTGTGCGCTACAAGAACTGGCGCTGGCATCTGACCCCGAAGAAAACCGTCGAACTCTACGACCTTTCAACGGACATCAGCGAAACCACCAATCTCGCCACCAAGCGCCCCAAGATGGTGGCGAAACTGACCGAGTTTGCGGAGTCCGCACATACGCCCATGCGACCCGGCGAGATCTACGACCGGACGCTGATGGACAAGGACCACAACAAGACCAAACCGAAGATAAAAAAGAGACTGAAGAAATAGCCGCGCCTGTGCTGGAATGAGGCCGTTCCGGAAAAGGAAAAGAAGAGAAACCGTAAGAAGAACTAGGGAAGATCACCAATGAAGACAAAATTCACTATTACGTTAAGCGCCGTTCTGGCGGTCTGTTCGACGGCATTCTCGGTGGAAGAAAAATCGCTTGATGGTTCACGGCCCAACATCATTTTAATGATGGCGGATGACCTGGGCTACGGCGATACGGGCTTCAACGGCAACACAATCATCAAGACACAACACCTGGACCGAATGGCCCAGGACGGCGTGAAACTGACGCATTTTTACGCGGGCAATTCGGTCTGTTCGCCGACGCGCGGGACCTGCCTGACCGGACGGCATCATCACCGCTACGGCATCTGGACCGCGAACAAGGGGCATTTACCAAAGCAGGAAATCACGTTGGCGAGGATGCTCAAGGAACAGGGTTACGCGACCGGGCATCTCGGCACGCTGGACAAGGTGATTTCCGCAAAGGACGCCAATCGCAAGCCGGAAGCAAACTTCGCGCCGCCGTGGCAGCGCGACTACGACCGTTCGTTCGTCACGGAATCAGCGGTGAACACCTGGAACCCCGGTTCGGGAAGTCGCTCCAAAGACAATCCGT
The DNA here is from genome assembly GCA_012959985.1 of Verrucomicrobiales bacterium. Taxonomy (GTDB): domain Bacteria; phylum Verrucomicrobiota; class Verrucomicrobiia; order Limisphaerales; family DUCD01; genus DUCD01. Next base: position 6,996 of record DUCD01000079.1, read on the forward strand.
TCTACGATGACGGGAAGGATAGCTGGCCGATTCTTGCCGGCAAAACCGATCAACACGATAAAGCGATTCCATTCGTCCGCGGCAAAGGCGTTTCGCTTGTGAAGGGTCGGTTCAAGTTGCGGCTTCCTAAGGGCAAGCTCTACGACCTTTCCAAGGATTGGAGCGAACAAAATGATGTCGCGGCTGCCCATCCCGAGCGGGTCGAGCTCATGACAAAGGAGGCCACGGCGTTGGTCGAGAGTTTCAAGAAGAGCCATTCCGGCGCGGACTACAATGACCCGGCTTACGTACCGGTGGATAAGTGGGGCAGCCCTCTTGGTGTGAAGTAGTGCCTATCGCTGCCCTTCCCCTGCAATTACGACCCTACAGAGATTTCTCGTGATGAAAGATAAGATAAGGATCAAATCTATTCGTTTGATTGGAACAGCTTTCTTGTTCGCTCTGCTAACGCTCTGCTAACGGTGTGCTAACGGTGTGCTCTGCCCTTAGCGCTGAATCCACAGTCGAGAAACCCAACATCATCCTTGTGATGTCCGACGACATGTCATGGGGCGAGCTGGGGATGAGCGGGAATAAGATCATCAATACACCCAACCTCGACAAGTTATCGGCCGATTCCCTGCGCTCCACCAACTTCCACGTGGCGCCGTCCTGTGCGCCGACACGGGCTAAAATCATGAGTGAGCGCCATGAGTTTTCCGTTTGGCAAAGGTTGGGCAATGGTTATGTATGCACATACCAGCGGTATCCGCCTAGCTGATTCACCACAAGGTCCGTGGCGGCGTCCCAAAAACGATTCGCCCAACGGCATTCTTTTTCAAGCTGGAAAAACTGAATTCGATGGCAAAAGGTATATATGGCACGCTTACCTCGGGCGTCTGATAAACGATTACGATAAGGATGTTTATGGCGGTGCCATGCCACTGCCTCGTGAACTTCATCTTGACCCATCGAAAGATCCGGCAGTTCGGCTCTTTCCAGAAATCATTGCAGCCTGCAATAAGGATGCGACCACTGGTCTAGGTCCCAAGGCTTTTACTCCTCTTTTGAAGAGTCCAGTACATGCAGAAGGCAATTCACTTATTTTAGAACCAGACGTAGGTGAGCACGCGTTAGCACATTGGAAACAGGCACCCAACGACTTCTTCCTCTCATGTGAAGTCACAATGGCCAAAGGAAGCCAGCTTACATTCTATTTGCTTACCAATGAAAACATAGACGATTCCTACATTTTGCGAATCGATCCAGTTGATTCCCTAGTGAGTTTCCGACATTGGATTAAATGGAATAGGGTGTCCCCGATGAATGCCCGATCACTTAATATTCCAACCGATCGTTCATTCAAACTTCATATAATGGTACACGGCAATGTTTTTGAGGCATTTATCGATGACCGAATTGCGATCAACAACCGCATGCAAATTGCCAAAGGTTCACTGGCCATATCAGCACGCGATGGGACGATAAAACTCAAGCCCTAAAGATCACAAGCTTACTGGAATAGGCGATTCCATGAGCCATTACATCGCACCTGTTTACAAAATCGGTTCCTAATCGCCACGGTCTGGAGAAGAAACCAGATAGCCTCAATCGAAGGTGCGAAACCGCGATGGTTTCTAGAAGAACGAATCATCTTCTTCCTTTCCTCATTAGTCTCATGTTGTGAAGGTGACCGGTTCTCACGATTTCCACTCCAACCATTCCGGCAGTTCAATGGCAATAGTGAGAGCCGACCCGAATGGCACTAAGTTTAGGCATTTTGTTCTGTCCTGATTGGTTTTCCATTGTCCGGGGTCAACGCCCCCAGCTTCAGGAACAAAATCATGTCCAGGGCCTTTTCAAACTTGAAGCTGGCCGCGGTGAGGCCGGATTTGACATCGTTCTGGTCATGTCAATCCCAGACCCAATTGCTCAGAAATTCCATCGAAACCTCGTCCTAACTTAGTGCCATTCAGAGCCGACCCCTTTTCGGTCTAGCGTGAAAACCGATTTCGCGCGTCGGCCTGGCTTTGCGTGTCCCTTCCTCGGTGATCAGCCACATGATGGCGATATTCACCGCCACGGCCCGAGGGGACCGCCACACGCTGGAAAGCATGGCGACGCCCTGCTCGGTGAAGACATAAGGCAGATAGCTTGCCAAATTGATCGCCTCCGAGGGGGCACGCCTCAAGTCAAAAAGTTCGTAGGCGTGCGATGCCGCATTTTCACTCGGGTGATGGTAGCGGATCAACTTCCAACCCCCGGCCCGCACACTACTCGATGGAGCGCACAAAGTGTCCATGTGATGTGGAAAATGCGTGAAGATCGACTGGTGCTCCATCGCTTCACCTTTGAGCAAAGGAACGATGCTCTGTCCATCCAACTGGACGCCTTCACGGGCCTTGACGCCGACGATTTCCAACACCGTGGGGTATATATCCACTGACTGAACAGGCGTGCTGCAGACCGAGGCCGTCTTGATCCGCCCAGGCCACCGGACAATCCAGGGCACCCTGACACCGCCCTCGTAGGTGTTGGCCTTGCCGCCGCGCAGTGGTCGGTTCGACGTCAATGGGTTTCCGTTGAAATCTTAGTCAATCTTCCCGCCGTCCCATTGGAATAGATGCCGTCAACGTTTGCTGCGATTAGAAAATCTATCTCCGCCGCCATGCGGCCCAAGTGAGTCGTCCGCATTCCAGACAGACAATAAAGTCGCCCAGTTCCCCCTGATGTCGGCAGCTTTGAATGCTCTCATTTTTTACCTTTAGATTTTTGAATCATGTTCACGTTCACCAATCCGATAAGATCACCACGAGCCGATCAGTTCCATAATGACGCGTAAAACAACTCGCAAGTTTCACCTCTGCTCAGGGTTGCATTTTCATCGTTTTTTTCCAACAAACTGAATAGCGTGTGAGCGATCTCCGGATCCAATTGTTTCCCTAGTTTAACTAGAGTAGCTTTTGTAAGGAACTTTTTATCCGTTACTCTGATTTTACTGAGACCCTTGGCAACTGAGTTGGGATCAATCGGTTCTTTTTTTCTGAGTTTGATAAGTGCTTTAAGCCAGATTTCAGCAGTCTTCCGATCCAGAGCTTCGTTTGCATGAGCTTTGTATGTCGGAAAAAACCCAGAGAAAACAGGCCCAATGCATACGCACAAAACAATGACACGCCCTACACTCCGATTCGCCCGAAGAAAGCGACCTATTTGACACTCTCTAACGCTTTCAGTCATCGTTTCCCGTGGAAGGGTTTTCGTAATGCAGGTAAGCCAGCAGATCAAGAATGTCCTCTCGTGTGAGCGTGCTTAGCAATCCCGGTGGCATGGGCGAAATCGGAGACAGTTCCAGTGAAACGATATCCTTTCTCGGAATCCGCAAGATGTCGGCGGCATTCAAAGAGTCCGATTGAAATCCGATGGCATCTCCGTAGTAATTCACCACGTTTCCATAAATTTGGTTACCGTCTGTTTTTCGAATCACGGAGACCCCGTAATGATCGCTGATCACTTTACTCGGCTCGATGACCGCTTCCAGAAAATCGCGAATACTGAACCGTCGCATGGAAGCGCTCAGGTCGGGTCCGATACTGCCTCCTTCGCCGTTTACTCGATGACAAGCGAAACAGCTAGCAGCGGTGAAAGCCTGCCGCCCGTTTGAAATATCCCGGTCTTCAAGGTTCTCTGCGGTGAGCGGTAACAGATCTTCAAGGGACCAGAGTTTCACAAACTTGCGGGTCCCTGTATCAACGGATACGGATTTCGGCTGGGAGCCAGCGATCACTTTGCGGAATTACTCTTTATCCTTTTCGGCGACCGTGGCGAGCGCGTCTTCGACGATCGTTACGAAATATTTCGATAAGCTCCTTCCTCCGGTCCAACCATAGGCCTTCCCCAATGTGGCGAAAAACTGTTCCCGCAGACAACGAGTCCAGCCTTTCGTCTGAAGACGCAATGGCATTATGAATCGGAGCTTGTCTTCTTGGGTCACCGATTCTTCCAAAAGGCGCACGGCCAGCGAAGTCGCTTTTTCGGCTTCAAGTAAACCAGCAACTTCACAAGTTCCGCATTTAGCTGTATATCCTCAGAAGGGAATAGCGATTCCAAATAACGCCTCACATGGAGCTTTACGGAATCAACAGCCGATGTATCCCCAGAATCCATACGCATAAATGCCACTTCAAAACAGCGGAGGCACAGCAGCGTTTCTTGATATTAAAGTGGCACAAGGCAAGAAACGGCCACCTAAGATTTACGTAAGTCGTTGATGATTAGGTGAGCCGGTGTGGCGGAATTGGCAGACGCAAGGGACTTAAAATTCGTTTTTTTGCGATTTCAGGGCCGTTCTTTACGTTTCTTTAGATGACCCAATCACCTCCTTATAAACGATTTAAATCAGAATCATCCTTGAAGTGCCCTATTCTAAAGGGTTCTCAAGAAAACCTCGAAAGTGGCACAAAAAGTGGCACAAATTCCCAAGCCCTTTCTCTGCCTTAAAATATCACTTTAGGAGTGCAAAAATCTACGATTCCTAACTTACCCAATTCCAATCGATTGCGTACGAACCGAGTTTTTTCTATACTTCACCAATCTCAAAACGCTCTCAATCGCACCGAAAAGCAGCTTCAACGAGTCACAAATCCCGCTCATTTCTGCCAAGATTCACCCAGAAACGACGGTCCCGCAAGTTCTTGTAAGTCACTGCAAATCATGCCGCACACAGCGCCCCCCCTGCACGCTCTAATCTCATTTTGGAATACATCATGGATCTGTTGCAAACAAATCTCGGGTTCGAAAAAAGAACATGCCTCTGCTGAAAGGGGCCTCCCCTTTTGGAATACTGACCAACGGTCCCAGGTCAAGATCAATGGTGAAGGAGGAGGAAGATCGGTCTCGGCTCGTCAAACCTGATTGATACCAAGGGCCGGCAATTGTCGAAGCAACCTCTAATATCAGCCCGTTGCGATTCCGCCAAAGAACCACAACTTTCCCGGCCAAAATATCCAAGTCAATTTTGAGTGTTACTTCAAGTGTTAACGAAGTGATGGTCAACGCTCCTTCCTGATAAGTGATGTCATAGTTTTCATCCTCTACACCACCAATTGTGATCAAGTGAGTTCCCGCCGGGCTTGCTATGTCGCCAACCGTGCTTAATTGGGGTTGTTCCTCCAGGTTCGATGGTCCATCACCCTCAACGAATCCGACGTATCGAGCTGTGAGCGGAGGGTTTTCTTCCCCCTCTTCACGAGTCTTATCCTCAGCGATGATAGTCAGTTGCGCTTTTTTGACGATCAAATCGATCGAGGTGGAAACCGATTTGAATTTGGAACTATCACTGGGAATAAAGCTGACTCTTAAAGAATAATTTCCAGCATTCAATATGGTACCGGCCGGCGAAGAGTAAATTAGACTGCCAGACACCTCCGTTCGAACACTGAGTTGCATGTCTCCGAGCGCTTCACCGTAAGTGATGGCATTAGGCGGAATCCATATTAACACCGGATCGATCAGATCCAGCCCATCCTCCCCAGTGCGAATTGATCCGTCCGACATTATCGTTTGGTCGAAAACAGCGCTTCCAAAATCAATGTTATTTACATCGGATCCAGTTAGGTCAGCTCCCGACAATTTCGAAAATGTGAGATTGGCTCCTGACAAAACTGCCTCTCTCAAATCGACTCCAATGAGCTGGGCAAAGGCCAGGTCCGTATTGTAAATTAGAGCATGGCTAAGATCGGCTCCGGTTAAATCGGCTCCGCTAAGATCCGCATCAGTCAAGTCGACTCCGCCAAGACCCGTTCCGATCAACTCGGCCCCGCTTAGATCAACTCCGCTCAGATCGGCACCGGTCAAATCCGCTCCGGTCAAATCCGCTCCGCTTAGATCAGCTCCCACCAAATCGGCTTCACTCAGATTGGCTCCGGATAGATCGGCTCCGGTCAGTTGGGCCCGGAACAAATTGGCGTGGTTCAGATTGGCTGATTTCAAATCAGCAAAGGTTAAGTTGGTGAGGCGGAGATCCAGCCCCATGAACTCCGCACCACTTAATTCCGCGAAAGAGAGATCCTTGTTAAACAGCTCATTAGTTGCATAAACATTCAAGATCGCAGGATTAGAAACCACTTCAGCGCCATTTTCGCTGACGACCACATTAATTTTACTATGGTGGTTTGATTTCGTCAGTTTTCCAGGACTGAAAAATGAATTATCGGCTCCATCAATCGGGGTGTTTTCAACCAGCCATTGGTAGGTTAATCCGTTGCGTTCTCCCTGGGAATTTACGGCATCGACAAAAAATGTCGTTGTGTGTCCAACGACTGTCCCTTGGTCTTGGGGATGAATCAGTATCTCGGGGCCGGGACCCTGCCGTATATTGTCCGTTCGGGGAAGAACTGAAGTTCCAGCAATATGTATCAGTTCTGAGTTCCTCGACCGATTTCCTGCCTTCAAATTTTCAACTGCATTTGCAAGCGTGGATGGATTGACTTGAGCTTCCAGTTGAGGCGATTGTAAAAAAAGAGTAAGCACTGAAAACACTGAATAAAATTGAAATCCAGGGCTCGACGACCGTAGGATTTTTACCAGCATTTGAAGTGTTGAACCAATATTCAAATCAAAAAATGAAGTCGGATTACTCTCTGAGTTTCCTAATTTAAGGATCGATTTAAACTTTAAGGGTTCCATCTCAGTTTCCATTTTTCCTGTCTCGAACATCCAAGATGTCATCCCCAACTTGTCCATGAATAATATCATCCCCTGGTCCACCCGAAATCGTATCACTTCCTCCGTTGAGGTCTAAATCGTCAAAAAGGCTAATCTCACGAATAACGGCTCCGTTCGGCCCCGGAAATCGTTGCCATGTCAAGCCATCACCAGAAAGAATATGCCTTAGAATCAAACCGTTATCGCCCAAAATCACATCCGGATCATTCCCCCCGTAAAGCTGGTCTTCGCCATCGGCCCCATCCAACACATTGTGTCCTCCCAGGATATCATCCTCACCTTTTCCACCAAACAACTTGTCATTGCCCTGTTGTCCGAGAATAAAATCATCCCCATCGCCTCCAAATATGACATCGTTACCCCCCCGTTCATTCGCTCCGGTGAAGAGAGAGATGAAATTTTGATTGGCCGGTAACGACAGACTATACAAACCGTGATCACCCATTAAGATGTCATGTCCGTCATCTCCAGAAATGATATCCGATCCAGCGCCTCCAACAACCACATCATCGCCGTTTCCAGCATCAATCAGATCATCGTTTCCTTCCATCGGATTAATTGTCTGCACAACAAGCAGTTCGCCCGTGGTAATATTATCAACGAGTGCGTTGTCACCAAATAGGATATCGTTGCCATTCCCTCCTTCTATGATGTCTTTCCCGCTACTGCCTATCAGTATGTCGGATCCTCTGCCTCCTATGATCTTGTCGTTGCCAACACCACTCTGAATAAAATCATTTCCATTCCCTCCAATTAAAACAAGATTCAATTCGATCAGCAATGCGTAGATCACATCGTCGCCATTTCCACTGTCTATTTGAATTTCAGCATTAAAGATACTGTCCATGGCCAGATGGTCGAATTGTGTTAAAGAGATGAAGTCATTGCCATCACCTGAATTCAATCGGATTTGATCGGTCGGATTGGTGAAGTCTAAGATTAAACTTCGGGATTCGCTGGAGATTCTTGATATCCCATTATCCTTCTCACCATCATCGGTGATGGTGAGATCATCATTTCCAGTTCCCATGAAACTGAATTCACGACGAGAGGTTTGAAGTTTATCCAGGATCCTTTCAAGACCTGAGTGAACGATTTTTTGACCATCGATGACTACATGTCCCTCATTACTCGTAAACTGCGAATGAACGACAAGATCGACGATCCCCTCCGCAAGCACCAATTGATCTTTCCCATTTAGGCCAGTGCCGTGAAAGGTAATTTCACCGGATGGCGTCGTTTCAATATTGTCTATGGATACCTTGAATATTGTTGCTTCGACCACGATGGCATTGACCTTGATAACTCCCGACAAATCAACGATGTCCTCCACGGCGCTTAGGAACAGATCTCCAAAAATATCCAATGGGCCTGAAACGCTCACGTCTCCTCTGGAAACGAGGTGCAGATGGGATCCACTGTTTATTGATCCTTCAATTACCGTATTGTTCCCTGCATTCAGATCCAGACGCTTCTTAACTACGAGATTTCCTCTAATTAAAAGGCTGCCTTCCGTTGCAATAATTGCATTCCCTCCTCCGTTGAGCTCACCGGTAATCTCAATAGCCCCAGTCGTTTTGATTGAAATATCGTTTTTCACTTCTAAACGGCCGAGGATTTTCAAGTCTCCCCCGGATTCATAACTCAGGCTTTCTGCTCGATTATCGCCGGCCATTACCGTGTCTGAATCTTCCCCTATTATTACCAATCCGGAGGTCTGGAAGGTTATACTGCCGAAATGTGTGATATCTGAGGGATTCTCTCCAATTACGATGGAACTCCCCGATAGTGAAGCGTTCTCGCCTACAACCAACATGGCGCCTTCCAGATCACCAATCTCCCCTGCCGCCTTGACATTCAAACTGCCTTCGATCGTCGAGTTCCCCAATTCAATGCCGTTCCTATCCCCTAGGTCGGCATCGCCACGAATGGTTAGAAAAATCTGGTTGAAATCATTCAATAAATTGTCCAATTTAAGATCCCCGTTATTAGTTATCAGCCTAGTAATTCCTGTGACCGAAAGGGCTCCGGCCTCAATGGTCTGGGTGATTTCTTCGCTTGTTAAAGATATATCGCCCACGATATGCATTCGATTCGTGGCTGCAATAACAACTCGATCATGACCTTCCATCCCATCAAAATTTAGTGAACTATTGATATCGTCCGTCATCTGTTTGAAGACCAAAGTGTCATCTGTAACACTCCCGGATAATTCAAGATTCTTCAGAGTGGAAGCAACTAGGTTCAACAACTCAATTCCATTGTTTTGGATGATCAGTTTTTCACCTGACACCGCCACCTCACTTTCACCACCCGGCAAGGATAGGTAAACGGATACTCTGTCTTCAATCAAAAGTGAATCTTCGATTTCCAGCGTAGTTCCTACCAAGACAACGAGGTCTCCATGAATTGTATTTCCCCCTAGCCTCAAGTCATCGACATCGTTCAATGTTACCTTACCTGCTCTGCTGATCAGCACATTTTCGAAATCATTTTCAGGGTGATCTAAAGTAAGGTCACCCGTTATGCTGAAATGAGCATCCCCCTCAATAACAAGTTTTCCAACACCATCCACTAAACCACCGGCCGTAATATCAAATGAACCACTGGTTCGGATTCCGTCCAGATTCATACCATTCACATCGGTTAACATCACTTTCGACGCACTGAGAATGGCTAACGAATTGAAGTTGTTGTTTTCCTCATCCAGAAGAATTTCACCGTCGGCTTCAAATGTCGCTTCTGCAGCGACAAAGAGTGTCGCTGAATCGGTTAACTTGCCGCCGATTCGAATACTCAAGTTTCTTGAAACATAGACCCGCCCTAAGTCCAGGTCATCCGTATCGGCCAGCGTCACATTATGGGCGCTGGAAATCGATATCACGGAAAAATTATTTTCAGGGTTATCGAAGTGAATGTCGCCTCCTGTAGCCTTGAAATTTGCAACGCCCGTAACGATCACGGCGCCGGTGGTCATTTCCTGAAGAATTTCTTCAGCAGTCAGAGATACATCTCCTGAGATTTCAATGCGCCCGGGACCTTTAATCAGCACGCTGTCACGTCCATTTTTTCCGTCGAACACCAACGACCCGGTAAATGCTGTATCCATTGGTCCGATGATCAACATATCATCAGCCTGACTTCCGATAATTCTTAATTCGGATATTTCGGAATTCGGAATGGCCAATAGGTTCCTCTCATCTCGACGAACCACAACGATTCCGTCAACGATAAGAAGCTCTGCATTTCCGCCTTCGGGAGTTAATTCAATGGTGATGGAAGTGGACTCATCTTCTTGGGGGATATCCGTAGGTGGACTTTGTCCAAGGTCAATAATTCCCAGAAACAGCGCTTGGATTCTATTTTCGTTGGAGAGTTGAAAATCAATGATCTGGATCTTTGCATACGTGTTTATTCGATAAACGAGCTCGTTTCCCGAATGTTGTGACACATCCCATACCGGCACATAGATTTCTCTCCCTCTCAAGGCGTCCAATGCATTTCGAATATTCGAACTATTGGCAACACCCGGTCTGCCTTCAACCCAATCACCACTCGAAACCACATTGTCTTCGAGGTCGTCTGGGTTTTTGTAAGAATGACTGTTGCCCGGCAGTGAGAGGCTCGTGACCAATGCAGGTTCCGCCGTCTCCCCGACCCAGGTCAACCAAGCGAAATTGCCTAATCCAGATCCGTTCAGCAAGTCCAGTGGATCACCGACATTTGCAGTGTTGATAGAATCGATATTGAGCGCGATCGGATGCAATTGGATGGCAGTCACCATGACGGATGAGGAAGCGATGCCGCCGTCTTTGTCCGTTGCAATTAAAGTGATGGTATACCCTCCAGCTTCACGGGGGATAAACTCAATAACGGGTTCCGTTTCATCAAGGACGGTTTCGGAATTATTGAGAGTCGAGGTCCAAGTGTAGCGATAAGTATCTACAATACCAGGATCACTCAAGGTTCCTGCTAATGCGACTGAATCCCCAACCAGAATTGTCTGGTGGTCGGTCAGCAGGTTGACGGAGGGAGCCACATTTTCGACATTAAGATCAAACCGGATCATGCTGAATGCTCCGTCACTGTCCGTGGCCGTGATCTCCACAAACTGGGTCTCTACCGGATCATCTGTGGTGATAAAACTCCAGTTCCAAATTCCAGATCCTTGAACATTCATCAATCCGAATGAAGCGATCACGGTAACATCGTCTGCACCTGGATCACTGAAACGGCCTGAATTCTCCGCAACAGCGCCTTCTGCCACCGTCACTGTCTCAAAATCCACGCTGATCTCAGGAGCTGCATTGCTAACGTAAACTTTAAAAGTATCGGAGGATGAAAGACCCCCGGTATCAACCACAATTAAGGTGACAAAATATTCACCATTTTGCCGATAGACATGACTAGGCGACAGGCTTCCCGATGTGCCTTCCCCATCCCCGAATGTCCAAAGAATCGTATGTGAGTCAGGTATGTCAGGATCGATAATGGATCCACTCATAATCAGCCGACTGCCTTCAATGATTGATCTGTCAGCGCCGGCATTGGCAACTGGGCTTTCATTGACATTGGTCAAATTCACGGTCACTACTGCGGTATCGGACAAACCAGCCTGATCGACAACGCCAATATTCAATGTAAAAGTGGGTGTCGATTCGAAGTCAAGTTGACTCATGTCAGCGACGTTGATTTGACCTGTTGCCGGTTCAATACTGAACGCAGCACTTCCGACTCCGCCCAATATCGAATACGTAAGGCTATCCCCCGTATCCTCATCGCTTGCGGTTACGTTTCCTACAATCGTACCATTCGGACTGTTCTCCTCTAAACTGAATACTCGATCGGCCATAATCGGGACCTCATTCACATCAATAAGGTTGACCACTGCCACCATTCGGTCAACCAATCCGGAGACATCGGTCACCGTCACTCCCAGCGTTAAACTTGGATTGGTTTCATAATTGAGTTGCCCCGAATCGGCTACGGTGAGTTGGCCGGTTTCGGGATGGAGAGAAAACGCCGTGCTATCGGTCTCTTCGATTAGTTCAAATCTTTTCGGGTTTACCTCGTCAGAATCACCGATTGTGAGAACGGCCACTTCAAAACCCGTTGGACTGTTTTCGACCACCTTCAGATCTAGGCGGGTAAGAACCACGTCGTTTTCATCTGTGCCCCCAGTGTAAGTCAGGAGCAATGTTCCTTTTGAGGTCAGGAGGAAGGAGCTTTCATTGATGCCCTCAAAAAATCCTCCAATCGGCTCAAAACCATTGTTATTAACAATGACAAACGAGTCTCCGAGTGACGGAGTGTAGTTAATACTTGAATTCAGACGTGTATTTCCAAGATGGATTGCATCGACAAGTTTGAGTTGATCATAACGAGTACCGACCAACTCACCGTTTAACTGAATTCCCAAGGCCGATCCAGCTGAAAAATGGATCATTCCGGTAGTCAGAACGCCCGGCCCCGTTCCCGGTAAT
>DUCD01000079.1:19269-27303 GCA_012959985.1 Verrucomicrobiales bacterium
AACCGTCACCGTCACCGTCCCTTCGGGATTGAAAGCTAACCATGCGGTGACGTCCTGATTCGCGCCTTCGGCCACAGTGATGGTTCCAGGGATGGTGCCTTGGCCGCTCAATGTGGCCGTTTCGTTGATTGTCACATGACTGGTTGAGGCGGTCGATCCATTAACAATCAAGGAACCCTGATCTACCACCGTCGGCCCCGAATAACTATTCTCTTCTGAAAGAATCATTGTTCCTGTTCCCAGAAAAGTGAGACCGCCTGTCCCTCCTAAAACACCACTTTGGGTAACAAGGTCACCGGCTGCTATAGTCAACAGCTCCCACACGGTCGTTTCTCCAAATTCAACTGAATTTGTGTCCGCAATCGATACTATCATCCCACTGATGATGGTAATGGTTCCGACAAAATCGTTGAGAGGATTATCCAGATGGATGTTGTGAATGCCGGCATCCAGTCGGGTCGACCCTTTGATCATCATTTGCCCTCCGTCAAGATTGGTGATGTCCCCCCCGTTTCCTCCACTGACATTGGTATCGACTTCCAAGGCTCCACCTAGTGATGTAATTCCGGAGAACGTAACATTGCCACCAGAAAATAGGTCAAGGTTACGGGTGATCATAATGGTCCCCAGGATTAATTCGTTGGCATCTGCCAAGATCACCAAATCGCCATGGATGGATACTCGATCACCGAAATCGTTATTCTTAGAATTCAACAATATCCTCTCCCCGGTCAAATCGACCCTTCCGAAAACCTTCAGTGCCCCGGTATCGTTTTCTGTGATGCTATTGGCACCAGTCAAGCCAGCAGAATTCGCCATCACCGGTCTGCTGATTAAAATGTCCTCAGAATTCATGGCGACCAAACCGTTCGCCGTGATGGAGCCTTCCACCAGGATTTGAACACTGCTTTCAAATTCCAGATTGCCACCCAGGTCGATGATTCCCTGGTGAATGATCGAACCTTCCGAAACTACCCACTGGAGATCACCTGTTGATTCGACCCTTGTTGTATTCAAGATCGTCAGCGAACCGCTATTCACATTTAAGTGGATGTCCCCGCCTCGATTGATCAGACCATCCCCACCAATTTGGAGGCCATCCGTTTCGGCGATTCGGATGTTTCCGTCCTTAAAATTGGCGGCTTCGAGACGATTGACCCAGGTATTGATATCACCGTTTCCGGCGCTGCCGATACCGGTTTCTGCCTTCAATTTCACATCCCCACCCGTCATCAGGTTTGCATCTTCAGAATCGAGATTGTCCGAAATGGCTCCGACATCGGAATCCTCAGAGCCTGCCGTCACTTCAATGATTCCGTTCACACTGCTCAGAATCGAAATCTCAATATTGCCGGAGGCGGTGTAATGGATTCTCCCATCCGCTGTCGACGCTACCGTTCGGCTCAACATCTTAATGTCACCGGCGCGTGCGGTTAGGGCAAGGTTTCCAAGGGACATTGTTGAAATGTCCGCATTCTGAATCACCGTTTCAGCAGAAACAAATACATCGCCTGTGGTGGATGTCAGCGGTGAATCGAGGATGACATTACCTCCGATAGCCGAAAGCCGCACATCGCCCCTGCCATGTGCAGCGACCGGACCGCTGACCATCAGAGATCCACTGGTTACGCTGATCTCAATCCTTCCATTGCCTCCCAGGGTGCGAACTCCATTCTCCGCCAGGTAAAGCCCATCGGATTCCTGAATAAAGATATGATTATTTGTGTTGTTTGTGGCCTCCAGTAAAGTGATGGCTGTATTGATGTCCTCATTATCGGCTGGGCCGCCTATGCCCGTTTCCGCCTCAAGTCGCACGAAACCACTGGTCGCAATGTTGACCGCTTTACTGCTCAGATTATCCCTGATGTCACCGGTAACGGAGGTCCCGGCGCCTGCGATCACTTCGATCGAACCGGTGTTGCTTGCCAACAAAGAAATCGCTACATTACCCGTTGCTCGATAAAGGAGGGAGCCGAATGCCGTCGTCGTAATGGCGCCCTCGGACATGGTGATGTCCCCATCTTCCGCCATCACTACGACGGACGCCATTCCCATCGCCTTAATTTCGCCACCGGAGTTTTGCTGTATTCTGTCGCCCTTGATGGAAATCGAATCTCCGGTGGAAGCGATCAAATTGTTGACCGTAATGATCCCCTCGCCAACAATGTTAATAGCCACCGAGGTGTTCACAACGCCGTTCAAGTTAACGCTCTCAGAGAAATTCAGGATTTCAAATTCGTCCAGTGACAATCCCTCGTAGGACTGTGTTGCGCCGTCGATTACTCGAAGAATTGAACCTGAACTGAAATCGTCCGCCATTACAATGTTTCCGTCCGGACCAGCTTTTAATGTCAGGTCCTGCCTTCCACCGATAATGGTTGAATTGAACTGAATGTCAGCGCCCAGTACATCGGCAGTATTGATGGTAACGCTACCGGACAGTGTAACCGGGCGATGCAGGGTAACTCGGCTATCAGCCGTCGTAATGTCACCAGCCGTAATCAGCATGCCCTCTCTGTCTGCGCCGAACGTCACCTCACCTCCGGAATGGATATCACCCGCCGCAAATAGGACGATCCGAACATCGGCGTCGACACTGACCGTGCCAGAGGCAGTGATGCTGCCGTTAATATTGACAACGGTGGTTGCATCGTAATTGAGATCGATCACGTTCGTTACCGCTCCGTTCTGTGAAATTGTGCCGCGACTGTTGACATCAATTGTTGCTGTTGCAGTAAGATCGCCGGTGAAGATCACCCGGGCGCCGGCATCCTGAATTTCCAACTCACTCAAAGTCAACTCGCTGTAGGACTGCACGGCCCCATCGCGAACGATCAACCTGCCACCACCGCTCAGCTCACCTTGAAGGCTGATATTACCGGCCGTTCCCGCGTCCAGAGAAAGGCTGTTGCCAACCGTATCGATCGTAGAAAGGAAGAAAATACTTCCGGATCCTTTGCCCGTGGTATCCGCCGTGAAATGGCCCGTGAGCGTTACCGGACGATGGAAGATCACATCGTCATCTCCGGTTAGGATCCCACCCTCAATTGTTAATTCGCCCGTCTTCTCAGCACCAAAAGTTACAGTCCCATTGGCATTCACCTCGGCACTATCCTCGATCGCAATGAAAGCGTCAGCATCGATATCAACTGTTCCGGTTGATGTTATTGGGTTGCTGATGGTGATCGAGCCACCCGCATCGAGGTCGATATGGCCTTCGGACATTATTGGCGAATTCATCAAGAGGTCACCGGCAATAACAGCTATAGAGACAGCGCCGTTATTGGCAAGATTGCCAATACCTGAACCCACAATGATGAGACTGTCACTTTCCTCTATATGAATTCCACCCGAAATATAGTTCGTGGCCACCAAAGAACCGACCGCCGTGTCGATGTCCGCATTTCCGACCACCCCAATTCCGGTATCTGCAATAAGAATTATTTCACCTGCCGTCTCCAACAACGTTGCTTCAGAAACGGTGTTATCAATGATCGCCCCGTTTGATGAGCTTCCATCACCGGCCGTCACCTCAATGTTTCCGCTGCCGGAGCTGCCTAATTTGGAGAGCGCTATATCGCCGCTGGCTACATAGTGGATGGTGCCCGTTCCAGTCACTGTCTCAACCCCCTCCATCATTGTAATGTTCCCATCATCTATTGTGATCGTTATCGAACCAGCGTCGGCCGAATTGATATCACCTTCTTGAGTCAAGGAACCCGTTACGACGTTGATGTCCACGTCTCCGTCCCCAGCAACGACGCTTACACCCTCCAGTCCCACCGCCAGAGTATCTGTTTCCTGTATTGCGATCCCATTAGCAATTCTGTTCACTGCGGTAAGACTCATTACAGTCGTATCGATATCATTTGACCCAATTCCTCCGATACCGGTCAGGGCAGTGAAGGAGACATGCCGAGCAATGATGTTGGCATCTTCGCCGACCGTATTATCGATGATGGCCCCATTTGTTGAGTTACCGGAACCGGCGATCACGTTGATTATTCCGCTATGGCTACGTAGCACGGAGATCGCCAGGTCCGTGTATGCATTCAACTCGATGATGCCCGACTCTGTTGTCACGATTGATCCTTCAGTCATAACGATCGAGTCGTTCATGGCTGTTAACCTGATATCTCCCGTTTCGCTTGATACAATTCCCGTGGAGTTTAGGTCAATGCCTTGAGTCGCCGTAAGGCGGATCGCATAAGCCTCTGTAGTGGCAAGCCTCAAAATCGTCACCGAATCCGTTTCGGTCAGATCAATATCGCCCGTATTCGAATAGACGTCCACACTGCCGGCGTTGATCTCCAATGCATTCCCCTGGCCAATGCCACGGTCCGCATCGATTACGAGCCGACCCACCACATCGATCTCCACATGCTTATCACCGCCATCTACGACTGACCCGGTGGCAGAGCGGATAGTCACCGCAGCATCATCCGAATTGGTCGTTTTCAGACCACCGAGCGTAACATCTTTGGCCGCATGAATCGTGATTGGTCCTGAGCCTGCATCGATCAATGCAGTGTCGTGCATCGTTATCGAACTCTCGGAATCAAAACGAATCGAGCCGAATTCTCCAGAAAAGGTCACACCCGCATTAATCAACACGTCACGGCCTGCAACACCTTCAACACCGCTCCCATCAAGGAGGGCAAAGTCGTTCACAACTCCACTGTCACTGATGATCAAATCCGTGCCCGCCTTGAGTGTGACGACACCGTCTCCGCCTGACGCATTCATCGGTGCATTGACCCGCAAATGATCGTCATTATTTCCATTCTCGACAGCTACCAGGACAATATCGCCTCCGGCAGTATTGGTAATCACGGCGTCCACTGTCAGCGGACTGGCGTTTGTTATTTCAATTCGGCCGTTCTCTGTGCTTGAGCCTGTATTTGAAATACCTGCGAGCTCACCGATCGTTCCAATTGTCAGAAGTCCATTCAGACTGTTGGCAATCTGAATCGAGCCAGAACCCGTGTTGCTCGCGGCCAGAGAGCTCCCCATGATTTCAATGGCGTCATCATCCCCAATGCCGGCGACCGCCTGCAGCGCAATGGCTGGCGCTATGATGTCCACACCATTCGAGTTTCCGTCAACCACGGCTCCACCAGTAGCGGTCAGCGACACGATGCTCTGAGAAGCAACCGAGGAAACTACGATATTACCAGTATCGCTAACAACTGTGACGTCATGTCCCGCTCCAATTGCGACGATTGAATCAAGGGTGAGTCCGTCATCTTCCTGAATGAATACCCCGCCGCCAAAAGCAAGAGCAGTCATCCTGGCCACGTTCGTCTCAATGTCACCTGCACCGGCTGCTCCGATCGCGCCCGCAGCAGTCAGCCTAATTGTGTCCCCTGAAAGGTTTGAATTTTCGCCTGTAGAGTTATCGGTTATGGCTCCAGTCAAAGATGTCACAGTCACGGAGAATCTTCCTTCCAGAGAACCTAGAGCAACATTTGTTCGCGCGGTGTAATTGATCGCACCGCTGTCCTTGGTGCGCGTCACAGCATCATTGGTCATTTCAATGCCAGCCGCAGCGGCGTCTACTGTGATGGTGCCACCGATAGATATGATATCGGCGCCTTGTTTAACATTTGCTCCCGCATTCAAATCAACCATCGCGGCTCCAGTGGCCAGGATATTACCGGTCGTGATAATGGAGCGATTCGCGTTGAGTTGAATAGTACCTGACGTCGTGCTTACCGAAGCTGCAATAACAACATCACGATCTGCAGCCAGTGCGTTGAGAGTGAGGCTGCCGCTGCCGGCAACAGTCATTCCGTTGCCACCTTCGACAACGATCACGTTACCGTCTTCCGCTGTCACCGTGACATTACCAGTTCCCGCCGCGCTGCTTTGCCCGAGGCTCGTAACTTTGAGGTCACCACCGGCAGCGATTTCATGAAGGTTGATACTCCCGCCGACACCCCTGTTGAGCACATCGACAGCAATCACATTCGTTTCAATAGGATTCTGCACCCCAATGCCACTGGATGCGGTCAATGTAGCCGTACTCCCTACAATATTTGATGTTTCCCCTGTGAGTTGATCTATGATCGATCCGGCTTGCGCGGTCACGCCGACCGTTCCCTCAGCGCTAAGCAGTGTTATCTTCGCGTCGGTGCCGGCCTTCAAAGCAATTGCACCTGCACCCGTGGTAGTCGTCGAGGTACCGTCGGCCATATCAATCACCGATGTGATGGCAACCACGGTTATCGAGCCTCCATTCGAAGAGAGGTTGGCGTTTTGGTCAATGTTGCTGCCGGCCAATAATTCGATATTGCCTGAATCTGATGCCGAAATGGCAGCCGACACTTCGACTTCACGAACAGCGCGGATATTGATGGTTCCGGTGACAGTCGAAACGGTCTCGTTCACAAGCACATCCGCATTCGTACCTCCAGCCGACAAAACCACTCCACCGACGCCAACACTGCTTACGCCTGATTTGCCCGTTTCAACTGTAATCGTTCCATTTACGGTGGTGAGCTCTATATCGCCAGAACCCACAGCGCTCGTCTGTGCCAGGCGATGGATCGTAACATCTCCACCAGCGCTGACTTCGTGAATCCGTATATCTCCCTCGCTCACAATCTGAACGTCGATAGTCTGCAGGCGAGTCCAGGGCAACTCAGCGCCTGTAGCGGCCGTAACCATCAGGTTTGTTGCGATAAGGGTTTCGGCATTGTTACCATCTACGGCATCAGGTGATTGCACCAACTTGCCTACTGCAGAATAAATGCTGAGTTGGCCCGTCACTTCGAATTCATTCAAAATGGCGACATCGCCAATCACATCCACGCTCACAGCCCCTTGCGCCTTCAACACCTTTAACGCGTTGGCGTCATCTAATATTTCAAGGCTCCCTCCGTAAATCTCGACCGGATTGAAGAATGTATTTCCACCTTCCTGGAGCACACCAATCCGAACGGCACCCGTGCCAACTTCCGCATGTCCAGTTGCAGCGGCACGATGCCCGAACACCAAAGATTGGAAAGTACCAGACAGAGCATTCAAGTCGTCAACGGTTAGATTGAGCGTATTCCCGGCCCCATCGCCCAAAGGCAATGCGATTTCTATGCCAAACCCAAAACCGGAAGGTTTTAAAGTAATTTTATCCCCGTTCGTACTTTGTACCGAAGCAACACCACCGTTGAAATCGATCTCATTAGCTTCAATCGAAATCGCCTGATCAACGGCCACGGTGCTCGCAAATGTCACGCTGTCGGCAGCCTCAATGGTCAGGCTTCCACCATTGGCGATAGTTACCTTTCCTTTGAACACAACAGTGCCGGTGGCTGTGATAATCAGGTTGCCGTTGACGGTCAGATCTGAGTTGAACGACACGTTATGAGCCGCCTCAATGGTCAAACCTTCGAGCGAATCAGTGGAACCCATATTGCCATCGAACTTGATGTCACCCGCCGAGCTGAGAGTCAATGTGTCGTTACCTTCTTGACCATTGCCATTGACCCCGTGCAGAAAATCAATATTTCCTCCGGCAGAAGTGACGTGTGTCGTCCCTTCAATCGTGATGGCATCATCAAGCTTCACAAGTCCGGGCATCGTGATCGTCACGACATGCAGATTCGTAGTCGCTCCAGAGCCGGTAATAATCAAGGACGCATCGTCAAGGCCTTTCAAATTGCCATAGACATCAACCTGCCCGCCTGCAGACGGTGAAAGGACAGTAAAAGGATCGTTAAAAGACAACTGGCCGGGAGTGGCAGAATTACCAATCTGGACTTTGTAGTTGCCGGCGGTTTCGCCAATGACGATCTCTCTAAATCCGTTGCTTAAGTTTCCGAGTTCCGTCCCTGTGATAACAAAATCTCCCGTCGTCCCGTCGCCAATACCGATAGTGGCGTTTGTCTGACGCGGCCGCAGAACAATCGTCGCTCCGACACTGCTCACACTCTCGTTAATCTCAATGTCATCGGCGACGAACAGAATGTCTTCCCCGCCCGCATCAAACGGTTGGTCCACAGTCTGAACGCCCGTGAGATTCCTGAAACGAAGCGT
>DUCD01000079.1:27313-29939 GCA_012959985.1 Verrucomicrobiales bacterium
CCGCCACGGTGAACCGCAGTTCCACCGTACTTGCAGCTGTGCTCCGACACGGTTCACCGCAGCCGCAGTTGCACCGGAATTGGGAACACGGTGCACCCCAGTTGCACCGCCAACAGTCCCGATCCCTACGGCAGCCGGAGATATGATGTGAACCGGAGCTCTGGAGTGACTTGTTATCGACAGCACATTGGCGTCAACAAACAACGAGGACGGGCTTATTGCGAATCCGGCAACCGATACTCCAACCTGCCCCAAAACCTCTATGCGAAGCCCCCCATCACGGGTTTGAATAAAAGGTCCTTTCGCGGCTCTGAGCACAGTGCCATTCGCGGCGAAGGTTGATTCCTCAGTGGGCGTTGCATTAGCCACAACAACCTGTCCTGTATTCTGATCCACTGCGTAGCGACCACTCGTCAAAGCCCATTCAATCAGGGAGTCGAACTCTCCATTTGTCTGAAGCCATGCGGAGTTCGTGTTCAGGACTGCACCAAGCGGAGCACTCAAAACGATGTCCCCAGCGCCGACAACTTCAATTCCGGCACCGACAGTGAGATTTTTACTTTCTGTGTCCAATTCCACATTGCCACCTGTTGTGGTGATTGCGGTTCCTAAGGTCATGCCAGCGTTGTTGCCAACTGCCCTTACAAGGAGATCACCTGTCTCAGTATGAATCCCTGCATTGGACGCTGCGATGTCGATCGCACCCACAGCAGTAATCGTAACAATTCCAGCACCCGTCTGCTTTACCTCTTTAATCTCCAGCGCATCAAACTCATTGATCGATATCGTTCCGCTGCCGGTGTTGATCAACCTGACGCTCTGAACCTGAGTATCAACCGCATTGCCGTTTCCGATTCCACTGACCGCCTTCAGGACGAGTTCGGCGTTGGGTGCCACAACGTCAGGAGGACTGTCGCCACCATCGATAATCGCACCACTGGTGGACTGGATCACGACAGGTGCGGCACCCGTGGTTTTCACACCGAGACCGAGCGTAATATTACCAACGGCATTCAAACTGATAACACCACTTCCAGAGTCGATGATTGTCTCGTCCGTCATGGTTAAATCCGAACCTGCCACCAAGGACACTGGACCCGTAGTGGATGTAATATCACCATCAGTGCTCAAGGAGAGTTTGCCGCCGGCTGTTAAAGTCACTGCTCCAGCACCACTCTGAAGCGGTGCATTCAACTGAATGTCTGTTCCAGCAATTAAAGTGATCTGACCGGTTCCGGTCGTGGTCAAGTTACCGTTGACGATTAAGGTTTCGGCAACCTCAATGTAAATGGGTTGGTCGGCCGCCAGTTGCGTCACTTGAACCAACGTCAAATCTCCTGGATCACGGATTTCAATCGGACCGTTGGCAGTCAAGATCAGTTGAGCCGCCTCGATGTCGGCCGGTGAATTCCCTTGGATCCCACCGGCGGAATCCAGGCTGATCTTGCCATCGACACCCGTGTCCAAGGATCCTGGAATGCTTATCGAACCGCCCGTAGAGACCAAATCGATATTGTCAGCCCCCGAGATTGCCCCATCAACAGTTAAATTCCCACCGGAAGTAATACCTACATCTCCACCACCCGTGCTGCTATTGCCAATCGTAACGCTGTCCGCTTCGCTAATCTCAAGGCTGCTTTGCGAATTCCCGCTCAGATCAAAGGAGAAACTATCTATGTTCGTCTCCAGGGAAACATCCGAACCGGCGGAAAGGTTCACCAGTCCGGCAACAACAGTCCCGCCTACCGTCACACCACCCGACGAGGTCAAGGACAAGGTGCCCGTGCCCACGTCCAGCCCTGACAAGATCAGCAACTCTCCTCCGGAGGACAACGCTATGTTCTGTCCATCGGCGGTCGGCATGAAGAGAACAAGCAAATCACCGGTTACATCCAGATTCACATCCCCGGTGAGATCAGGTGCGATCAGAATAAAATCTCCGGTTACCGTGGCAGGAAGAATGTTCGTAAATGTGGTATCGCCGTCAGTCAACTTTTCCACGAAAACGACCTCGAGTTCATCCCCGGTTCCAACGATATCATCCGCAGTAATCACCACTGGAGTTGAAATCGGATTACCGTGATTGAGATTAATCTGCCACGCATCGACATCAACCAGCGAACCGCTGTTATCAATAGCGTCAGCAGGTTCCTTAATTGTTCCATTGGCATCCAAGGTCACCTGGCTCGCGGTCTTAGCGGTGCCGGCCAATTCACCAGCAACAACAAGATTTACCAAAATATCGCCTGTCGATTTCAGCGTGACATCCTTGCCGGAACCATCGGTCAACGCTCGAACGCTTGTTGCCGTAAGATTCCCTCCCGCCGTGATAGAGATACTGCCATCTTGAGCGACCACGCTATCTAGGATTAAAGCGTCAGCCTCAAGGATGTTAATATTTCCGGCTACTGTGGAACTTGCACTCAGACGCTGCGTCCAAACATTCAGGGTTATATCAGCATTTGCCACGACTTTCGTTTCTCCAGAAATGAAGACCGATCCGGCACTTGAATCCACCTTGTTGGCTGTAATATCCACAAGACCGGTCGCCTTGAAGAAACCGCCGAGAATCGCCAGGCCCCCTCCGCTCTCCAACATAATATTCACCGTTGGGGCGAACCCAGCG
>DUCD01000079.1:29983-37107 GCA_012959985.1 Verrucomicrobiales bacterium
CCACATTCACAGTCACCTCGCTCTTTGCTCTGAGGTCTACAGAACCAGCAACCAGACTGTTGCTCTCGATTCGAATACTTCCCGGCAGCCGTTCGACAGTCTCCACTTCGCCAGTGATCGGATTGGTCACTTTGCCAAACGTGGGAACTGTGCCCCGGGCAACAAATTCGAGTTTAGCATTCGCGCCGTTGATATCACCTCGGAGCGATACGTTCGTATCCGAAACAAGCCGCAGTTTGTTCGCGATTGTCAGATCGGACTCCAACACGAAGACCTTGCCGGATTCCAATACTAAAGTCTGCGCCGTGATGCTTGTTGGCCAGGTGACATCCAACAAGTCCGCTCGGTACTCAACACGTCCGGGCGCTCCGATGAAGGTATAAGGCCTCAGAACTCTTCCCGCGCTGAGAATAATATCGGAGGTCAGTTCGATCGCGCTGCCGGACGTTGGCTCGATGACCAGGAGATTGCCCAATCGACTTCCCAAGTTCACGGAACCTTGTGTGCCCGCACCGATCACCTTGTAAACTTCAAGCAGGTTTTCGCTTTCGATTGTAACCGAACCCTGCTTCGCCTCAGCCAGGGTTAGAATCAACCCTTCAGTTTTTTCACCGTGACCGTCAAATTCGCTCAGAACAATCGATCCGGCCGTAGTTTTGGCAATCAGTTCATTGGCGGCAATCTCCAACGCCGTAATACCAGTCTGCGCATTGAGTTCCAAGACATCGGCCACGAGGTCAACATCCGCATCCGACGCTTCCGCAATTCTGCCACCAGCCGTCAAGACCACGTCACCGAGAGAACTCACACCCGCTACCGCACCATCAACTGGAGCGGGCACTTGATCAGCAGTGAAGGCGTGGAAACCAGCGGATGCAAAGGCAACCAAAATATCACCGCCAGCCGTCACATGGATGTCGTTCGTGTCCTTGTTCGTTGAGAGCACAACTTTCTCAAGGGTTACATCTCCGTTCGCATGATTGACCGTCAACGAGCCGTCAGTCACCTTAACGTCCGCCAAGGTCAGTAACTGAGTTCCCTCTTGAGTGATCGCCACGTTGCCCGACTTGGCGTTGACAACCGATATCGCGTTCACGCGAGTCGTGATTGCCAGACCGTCAAATACGGAGATCGAAAGCTGATCCGCCACAATCGCACCACCAATCTGGGAAATATTCCCTTGGACATCGAGAGTGATATCACCAGAACCGCCGGCACTTACCGAATCCAGCACCAGTGCGCCACTGTTGCCCGCAACCGTGTCAACCAAAGTTTGCAGGGTAATGTCATTCACCTCAGAGGTGCCTAGAGTCGCCACGTTTGTCGCGGTAACCGCTCCCAAGCCGTGGACCGCAATAGAACCATCAGCCGCAACCACGTTGGTGAGGTTGATGTTCGAAGCGATTTCCAGATCGATGTTACCAAGACCGCTCAAGACTACATCGGCACTGACCACGTCCACTTTCGCAGTCAAACCTGCTGCCACACGTCCATGCAACACAGCCGAGGAAACAAGTCCGCCGGTGTGGGTGACTTTTCCGGCGGCCGCATTCAGTTCAACCCGGTCCACTGCGCTCACTGACGAATCGACAAGGGTGATGCTGCCCGAGAGATTCCCGGCGGTCAGAACAATGTCGCTTCCGGTTTTGGATGTCTTTAGGTCCGCATAGATATCGCCCGTGATACTTCCTGATCCAAGGTCGCCATTACCTGCGCTCACGCTAATGAGATCACCTGAACGGAACGCACCCCCTACAACTGCACTTAACCCAGCCTGAACAGAGATTTCTTTCAGCGATGCCAATTCTCCTCTCTGCAACGTGAAGTCTTCCCCTGCGGTTAGCGTAATCTTGCTTGTGGGTGCAGTTCCACCATCATTCACACGGATAGCACCAAACGCAATTGAGATTGATTTTGCAGCAGTGATCTTCACTTCTTGAGGCGCAATCAACTCTGAGAGTGCGGCAAGCGTATTCGTAGCACTTCCGACAGGAACAAGACCCGCAACGCTCACTCCGCCGCCAGCGTTAATATCGAGCAACCCGGCTTCTGCTCGAATTCGGCCGCTTACCCCCACGTCAGCACCAGTCAGAATGCTGACAGCGCCGCCCGCTCGAATCGTATCTGTCTCAAAAGCCCCGAACGGTAGAGGATCTCCCTCATCCAAAAGTCGTTTCGTAGTGAAGACAGTCTGCTCTTCAATGACCGGTTCCGTCTTGAATGTGGTTACGGTTTTCTGTTCAACCGTTTTGACTTCTGTCTCGAAAGTTTCCAAGCGAGGACGTTTGCCGAAAATATCCGCATCCACGCTGACCCACTGGTATTGAAGAGTCGATCGGGTGCCGAGTACGTCACTCCAGACTGATTTCCAGTCATACGTGAAATCTTGTTGCGTCTCAACCACAGGACCTTCGTTCCAGGTTCGCGTAGCCCTTTCACGATTCCATCTAGAGTTCAGGAATCCGTCGCGGAATGCATGTTCCCAAGTCTCAATCTGTCCTTCATTTGTGTCAGAAATTTTCCTCCAGCCAAAAGGGCTTCCAAACAGCCCCTGTTCTACAATACGCAAGTTTGTGCGAGGTCCTAATGTGGCCCGAGGATCAAGACCCACTTCCACATTTGAATGGGTTGCATTCAGTGTCTCGTTAAGCAATTCAAGCGTGCTTAGCAAATAGTTGACTGGAGCCTTGACGTTTCTGCCTAACAAGTCGTTTACGTTTTCACTGAATGCCGTTTCATAAAACCAGTCGGGGGGTCGGACATAGGTATCTGCATTCCCTGCCGCTATCGTTCGTCCATCCGCGATTGAATATTCGAGCTTGCCGTTACTGTCATAAGACACAAGCCATCTCGCAGGGCTGTTATCGGTATCCGTTACCGTAACCGTAAAGTTGTTCACCACCTTGGTGAAAGTTTCATGGGTGGAGCGATCTTGGACATATTTCACGGTCGCCAATTCCCGCACGGCTCCGGCATTTTCCTGGAAAGTTCCCGGCTCACCCTGTGAAACAACCCTTAAGGCATCCTTTTCCGCTCCAATCGGCATACGGATGTATTTGTCGCTCCACCCAGCAACATCGATCTTGTTAACGCTAAACAACGCAGAATCTCCTTGCCGAGTTCGTTGCAAGACAGCTCCTTTGCTCTGGTTCGGTAAATCCACTACGACAAAATCCGTTTGTGTTGGCAGTTTCGGGCTACGGTAAATGGTTGCAGCAATCTGTGTAAATCCACCGCCAGTCAAGGTGTTCACAAAATCGTCGCGGTTATAATTAGCCGAACCGATAACCGTTATTGTATCTGCAAGCGCTGTCGGACCACCGTTCGCTGCTGTCGCGAAATTGCCGAATTCATCAAACCCAACTGCCAGGTAGGCGTTGTTCATTCCAGAAACGGTATCACTGCCGAAATATCCGATATTGCCCCCCCCGATTCCGGGGACGACCGTTCCCGTCGCACCGTCGACGAGAACAAGAGCCACGCCGTCCGCGCCCGTGCCATCGCCTGCATAGTAATCAAATTCGATCTTGAGTCCGGAGCCGGTGGACAATGCCGTATTCAGAACGGCCAGGCCCAATTGGTCTGTCAGATTTGGAGTCAAGACCAAGTTCGCATTACCCGCATCGTGAGACGCATGACCACTCAAGGTCCATGCGGAAACGTCCGCGAACGCTTCGTTCACGAGCACCTGATCGGCACTTGTCGTGACGACAACGTTGTCGATCCGATGGGTGTTAGTTCCACCGGACGTCGCTCCGGTAAAACCCAACTTGAGAGTGCCAGGCAGCGGCACTTGATCTCCATTGATTCCAATTTGCATATGATCAACAATCGTCTTCCAAGTCGTGGCATCCCAGGACATCTCTACAGTCAGCACTTGAGTATCCGTTAGCGTCACTCGGACATCACGCCACCCACCGTCGACACCTCCGAATCCAGCCACACTCTCACGGGCAAGGAATTGATAGTCCGTGGGAGTGCTCCACTGCGACCATGTTGCGCCAGAGTCCGTTGATGTTCGGGAAAGAATCGGATTGACCGTCTCCCCCGGCATATTGACCGCAAGATAGGCAACCTGATCTTGCGGCAAACGATAAGGCACAGTGCCGTTAGTATCCGCATTTCCCTGAACATACCCAGCATTCAACAAACTGCCACGCGCAATGGAAGAGCTCAGTTTACCCAAGCCAGTTGCCTGCAACAATGTATTCGCCCCGATACGAACATTCCAATCCCCTGCTGTTGATACAGCAAATTCAATCTGTTGATTGGTTCCCGGAGTTCTGTAAGTGCCGGCACCCCCATCCAGGAATCCAGAGTTCAGGAGGGATTGCCCCAGAGCGGTTGCTGTCGGAGCATTTGCGGTGAGATACATTCTCTGTGACCAGGTATTGTCAGGAGCCAGTCGCGTCCGCACGTTCGTCAACGCGTTGACCTTTAGATTGTCCACCGAGTGCTCATTTGTCGCCCCACCCGTGCTTCCGGTGAAAGCCAGCTTCACAGTGCTTGGCAACGCGGCTTGCCCCGTGACTTCACCTACATCGAAACTGTCAATAATGATGTTCCAGGTTGAGCCACCGTCCCAGCTCATTTCTACTGTAAGGAATTCGCTGGGAGTAAGGCTCACTCGCACTCGACGTGATCCTCCGTCGATTCCCCCCAAGCTGCCAACGCCTTGACGTACCAGGTAACGGTAGTCGCCGTCCTCATTCGTTCCGTCACCGGAACCAACGATCGTAACCACATCCGTCACCAAGTCAGTGGGACCGCCAGTGGCAACCGTCGCGAATCCTCCAAACTCGTCAAATCCGAGAGCCAGGTATCCGCTAGGCATGCCAGATGTAGTGGACGATCCAATGTAACCTAAGAATCCACCAGCAGGGCCAAGCGCTAAAGTATCCGCAGCCCCATCAACCAGGATGAAAGCCATTCCATCGGCCCCATTACCGTTCCCTGAGAAGTAATCGAACTCAGCTAAAAGACCTTCTGAAGTCGAGAACGCCGTGTCAAAAACAGCTAAGCCTGCTTGCCCCGTAGTGTTCGGTGTTAGGATGATTTTGCCGTTCGAACTGTCATGAGACGCGTTACCGCTCAGCGTCCATCCAGTCACATCAACAAGATCCTGACTGATGTCTGAACTGCTATCAGGAATAAAAACTTCGGCCTCGGGCTGAACAATAGGGCTCTGATAGTAAGTGGCCATCGCCCCTATAACTTCCGTATATCCCATGCTCTGGAGGAGCTGCCCGAAAGCAGCCGAATCATTGGTCTGGTGATTCTCGAAGGATACCCAATCTGACCATGCGGCGTAAGTGGAAACCGCGACATCCCAATCCGGCGTCCACGGGGTGACTGTCACATTGCCTTCAAGCGTTTTATGTTCCTGAGGATTGAAGTATGCGAAATCATACAACGGCATGTAACCCAAGGTCGATAGAACGGCGTTGCGTTGAGCATCACTGAGTTGGGCGAAGGTCTTATAATTAACGGTTTCACTAAAATCTGACACAGGGATGTCCGTTATGCTAAAGGCGGCCCAATCAATCACGGGAATACCCGAAACCACACCCGAAGGTGAATCCGTCCCGTTGTAGTAATCGACCCCTTCAATGAAGAATTCACGGAGTCTATCCGCGGTTGCCGCGTCCGCATTGTAGTAACCGTCCTGAACGAGGGTCACATCCATCGTACGGAAGAAGGATCCAACCTTTATTTCATCGGTTCCCACCTGTTCGGTGACAACAGTGGTGACCCAAACCACTTCAGGCACTTGAATCACTCCGTCCGCAACCTCAAGGAATCCTGTCACGACTTCAATTGTCGAAGCCTCTGTCTTGATGATTGGCACGAGAACCGTCGCAAGCTCCGGCTGCAACTCGGAGGTTCCTTCAATAAACACATTCCCTCCGGCCACCAGTGCCGTGTCGGCACCGGCATCCACGACTCCGCCGTCCATCACTCGAATAATGCCTCCGCTCAGATCCGATACCCCAATGGTGCCAGAAGCCAACTGAGCAATGGTCCAACCGCTGCCCACACCCGCATTAACTTCGATATTTCCGAGTGAAGTAACCGTGCTCATCAGATCGACTGCCGTCACGCCGTTCAAAAGAACTCGGCCTCCCACTTCTTTATTTCGAATCAGTCCGTCAATTCGAATTCCGTCCGCATAGAAATGGATTCCCGAAGATGCTTCGACCAGACCAGCAGCGGTTTCACCCGCGGCAGCGGCAACAAAAACTTTTTCGTTGGCTCGGGCAAAAATCTCAGCCCCAGAACCTCTAACCTTCACACTGCCTCCGGCGAGAACATTCACGTTATTCCCACTCATGGAAATGGCATCCCGCGAATCCATCCGTCCAGTCACGGATACATTTCCGCGGTTTGAAACTATCTGAATCTCGCTCACATCGGGAATCAATTCGCCGCCGGTTTCGCTCAACTCACCCACTGTGCCGTGCACAACCACATCATCTTCCGCTGTCAGAATGATCCGGTTTCCTGCGCCAGTATTGAGTGTGCCTCCAGAGAGCCTTACCGACTGTCCGCCTGGAATTGGATCGGAGCCATCCGGGATGACACTGCCCGATCCATCAACAAACGCGCCGGTATCGTTAATCAAGAAACCGGCCTCATCGATGAGGTCACCATTTTCGTCAACGAAATGGCCACTGCCGTCAGTCTGCAGCACCAGCGGTTGCACCAAAATGCCGGCACCGGAAGTGTGACTTCCTCCCTTAAGCGTCAGGATGTCATTCGCCTGAATGAAACCGTCCACAACAATCAGCGAGGACGTGGCAATTGAAACGTCGGAACCGTTATCCACCGATTCTACGAGTCCGAAGATATTGACGATGCCACTGCCGTTCAGTCGGACAAGACTTGAATTGGTTGCAGTCAGCGCCCCTTCACCTGTTGCATCGGTCCTTACAGAACTCTGCGCCGTGATGGTCAGGGCCGCGCCAAAATCCACCTCAGCCAATCCAGTTGCCCGAACCGTGCCACCGCGCGAGACGTCATTCCCGGCCTCATCCACTCCAGCACCTCCAACAACAAGTGAATTCTCTGCTCCGAGCTCAACACGAGCGGCGACTCCACTCCAGACAACGTTACGAGTTTCATCC